>JAUZPS010000254.1 GCA_030705945.1 Bacillota bacterium | reverse complement strand
GAACCTTTAATTTGAGCAAGATATTTGTAAGCCATTCCAATTTCGCTTTGTACAACAGCATAATTCAAAGGATACTGTTCAGGGGTAAAAATCCGCAAAGCTTCATTTAAGGCTGCCACAGCTTTAAGACCATCATCTTCTTTGGAATACTTTTGTATATATACCGTTCCTATCTGTTCTTGAACATTTGCATATCCATAAGGATTTTTTGATATGGTTAAAACTTCCAGAGCTTCGTTATAGCATTTAATTGCAGCATCATAGTTGTCGGAAATCGGATTTTGATACGCCATGTATTGATAAAGCTGGCCCATTCGGCCTTTTATATAAGCATAATTATTCGGAGCCGCTTTTTTTGTTAAAATTTTCAGCGATTCGTTATATGAATCAAAAGCCTTTTTTAAGTAGTCCTCATCGTTATTAATAGTGTAGATACCCTCGTAAGCAGCCCCTTGACAAAATCTGATCAAGGCATATCCCGTAGGATCATTCTTTATCTTATATGCGCTTAATGCATTATCACAGGCATCTAGCGCATTTAACAATATCTCTTTTCCTGGTTTCGAAAGACTCATATTTATGTACGCAAGGGCTTTGTAATACTGCGCATCGGCATATTCGATGGGATATTTTTCTTTCTGGTATGTTTTTATGGCTTCATCCAGCGCATTTAAAGCTTTTGTCATGTTTTCTCCCATGTCCCTGACTTTGGCAACATAAAAATACGCGTTGCCTGTTCCCTTATAAGCAGATGCGCGCAATAATGAATACTTTTCATCTTTTACCTTTTTATTAACTTCATCAAATATGGCTATAGCTTTTATAGAATTCTCTTCCTTATTTATTATGTTTGCAAGTTTTAAATAAGTATTTGCAAGTTTTATCATTACCTCCGCAAACTCCTGAGGGTTATTGGCGCTGGAAATACTCTTTAGAATCTTCTCATAGCTCTTGATAGCTCCAAGGAAATTCCTGTTGTCAAAAAGCTCGTCAGCTTCTGAAATCTTCTTATAAATATTGTCCGGAGTGTATTTGGTTGTTATACCTGTAATCAAGGTTTTCCCACGTATAACCAAATTTTTATCACCTGAAATAGATATATCGTATCCGCCTTTGTCCATCAAATAGACAGTATTTTCAGCCTCAACATATTTCAAGTCCAAGTCGAGCCCGGATTGAAAGATAGCAGTAGAAGCATAATAACTTCCATTGACCATTTTAAGAGGTACAGTTTGATCTATATCCGTATTATTTACTTTTGCAATTAATTCCACATCTTTTATAACTATCGTTTTATCTTTTTTGGATATGGTAATTGTTCTTGTAAGCTTGTCCCACTTGACCTGGAACCCGAAAAGTTCAAACGTTTCTCTAACGGGCAGCATCAAATTGCCGTTGATTATTTGAGGCACCAATGCGCAATTTATTGGTTCACCGTTAATAACGACATCAAGATTTTTCAAAGATGCGCTTTTAGATACAACAGGTAATGCAATAATAGATAATAAAATCAACAGTATAGCAAGTAAGCATTTCTTCATTTCTTTTACCTTCTTATAATAATTTTAATTTTGTAGATATTTTCTTTCTGTGTAGGAATAACATACTTATGAATAAGGCAATTATATTTCGAAACTTTCAATGTCTTTCTATGTTATTGCCATATGCTCGTCATATAAACTTGAACAAGGAATTTTTTTGAAACGCCCTTATTGGCTGTTTTTATGGCTGCATAATTTGAATTGGGAAAGTTGAGTTAGGTAATATAAAAAAATAAACTGGTCAACTGGGCGTTTCAAAAACTTGATATAATGGGTTTTCATCATAGAAACTTGAACAAGGAATTTTTTGAAACGCCCTAATTATACGTTGAAAAATAATTTCCACTAAAATCATCGCTTTCGTGTTTACTTAACTCGTGAACACACGCTCAGAATCGGAATTAATTTTTCAACCATTCCTTAATAAAGAAATGAATTAAATATGCTCCCTTTATGGTAGGCAGTAAATAATAAAACTGTATATCATGAAGGGAGTATTTTATTGGAAGAAAGAGAAAAAACGCCAGTAGAATATAAAATAATGCTATAATTTGCAAATATTTTAATGAATTAATTCAACATTAGCTGGAAAAATACGTCCTTTAATTTTAAAATTCTTTATATTTCAGCATAATTAATTTTTATAGATTTCTTGCATAAAAGCTACCTATTTAAGTAAAATCATTATGTAACGTAAAAATATGGTGTTATTTCCATATTGACCAAATTTAATAAAACTGGTAAAATTCATAAAAGTCGAACAAATATTCTAAGTAACATAAGAAAAATAAGAAACATTTTCTTTTATCAATATATTTAAATATACATAAATTAAAATATATAGAGATACATTTAAACTTTTATCAACATGTTATATAGGTGATTAGAAATGATAAATATATTAATAGCTGAAGATGACAAATTTGCTAGGGATAGTCTAAAATACATAATTGAGCAGGATGATGAACTAAATGTTGTGGCAGTTGCTAGCAATGGAAAAGAAGCGTTTATTGAATGTGAAAAACATTTGCCAGATGTCGTGCTGATGGATTTAAATATGCCCCAATATGATGGAATAGAAGGCATAAAGTTAATAAGACAGAAATTTAAGGCTGTAAAAATTGTAATTATAACATCAGATACAGATGACGATATAGTCAAAAAAGTGTTTAGCTATCAATTAGATGGTTACATATGTAAGGATATTAATCCATTAGATATTAAAATGATTATAAAGAATACAGTAAAAAATTTGCTGGTTATTCATAGTAAAGCATTTGCTGTTCTTCAGAATTGTATTAAAGAATTTTCCAAGGATACTAATGAAAAAATAAAAAACAACTGTAAAGTATTTTTGAGTAGTAGAGAGATGAAAATAATAAAATTGATTGTAGAAGGTAAGAATAATAAAGAGATCGCGAAAAATATTTGTTTGACTGAGGGCCGAGTGAGAAATATTATATCAGATATACTAAAAAGACTTTACCTTAAAGACCGTACTCAATTAGCCCTTTATGCAATAAAAAACAAACTAGCTGATATCAATAGTTTTGTTGCAGATAAAGAAGTTAGCGAAAAATAAAAGAGAGAAATCTATCATTATATATTTTAATAAGGGAGTTTCAAAAAATTCCTTGTTCAAGTTTTGTATGATGAAAACCCATTATATCAAGTTTTTGAAACTCCCAGTTGACCAGTTTATTTTTTGATACTACCTAATCTATAATTTAAAATAGGTTATTTACTGCAAAGTTTCACAGTAGATAACCTATTTATTAGAGGATGTATTATGTATAAATGCTGCAGATAATTGCCTTCAAATGCAAATCTTACGGAGTATATTCTTCTACCGCGTTAGATATGTTAGAAGCGTTATCAATTCCACCAATAGTATATAATTTACCATTCGCGCATGCTCCGGTTAACATCGCTCTTGCATTATTTAAGCTGGATGCAGTTGACCATGTATTGCTTGCGGGGTCATAAATTTCAGTTATTCCACTGACACCAGCTCTAAAACCACCGATCGCGTATATCTTGCCATTATATGTTGCGCAAGTAAGTTCACTTCTAGATGTTGGGTGAGTTGAAGATGTTATTGTTTGCCAAGTGTCAGTTAAAGGATCATATACTTCTACAGTATTGCATGTTGTGTTACCGGAAGTATTACCGCAAATACAATATATTTTACCATTGTATGAAACAATTCCGAATGAGTTTCTTGCTGTAGGCATACTTGCTTTTGTGTTCCATGAATTAGTAGCCGGATCATATTCTTCAACTTTATTTAATGAAACTCCACTACTGTTGAGGCCTCCGATTGCATATAATTTTCCATTTGCTGCGGCTACTCCAAGGAAATTTCTTGCTGTAGGCATATTAGCTTTTGCGGTCCAAGTATTGGTAATTGGGTTATACTCTTCTAAACTGTTAATTGCCGCTGTACCATTAAAACCGCCAACTACATATATTTTATTAAGAATTGTTGCAGCTCCAGCTTCCATTCTGTTATTTAACATATTAGCTTTTGATGTCCATGTTCCGCTTGCAGGATTGTATGACCATAAGGTATTTGTAATTAATAGGTTATCATCGTATCCGCCTGCAACATAGATCTCATTGTTATAACTTGCGCAAGCTGAATTTGCGCTATAAAAAGGCGCGTTTGTTTTGTTAACCCATGAGCTTTGTGTTGTTCCTAATGAATAATCCAAGTAGATGTATGGATTAGTTATTGAACTTCCATCAGCAGTTTTTGATATTGTTCCTGTAGTAGCAAGAACTGTCCCTTCGGAGTTTACCAGTGAAAAATTCTTAACTGTAACAGGTTTGCTATCCGCTGAACTATCTGTTACTTTTAAATACCAACGTTTTGCGCTGCCTGCCAGGTTATAGCTCTTAATTAAGTCTGTAAAGTCAAGAACGAAGGTTCCGTCGCAAATTGTGTTTCCGGTTCCATCCCCAGTTCCGTCAAAAGCATATTCTCCACCACTATAATATAGAGCGCTTGGTGTCCATGTTTGGACGGGAGTAGTACCAGTTGTTTCGGAGTAACCCAATTGTACTAACATTTGATCGCGCTTGCTGTGGCTAACAGTAAATTTTGCTAGTAAAGCAGGTTTGCTTGATTCTTTAACAGTCATCCAGTAGCATTCGTTATAGTAACCAAAAATATAATCCCTGTTTGATGAGTTTGTTACACCTGTTACAGAAGACGCGCTATTTAACGCATCGTAGGCAACCCAGTAAAATCCGTTATTCATATTGCTTCCTGAAGTACCCCATGAGTTAGCGATCTTAAGAGCTCCCTTTTCTCCTGCATCTACTACACCATTATTGTTGATATCTAGCCAGATGTCGTCGTTGTAGCCTACAATTGTCATACAGTGGCCGCCTCTAGAATAAGGTGAATGTACTAAGTTATAACAAATTTGTTGACCTACATATGCATCATCTGCAGTAGTAGAAGCATCATTGTTTATTGTAGAGTAATTCCAGTCATATGCTGGATCTCTGGTAGTGAATGTTAGAACATAACCATTATTTAAATAATTCTTAAGTAATGATAAGTCAGAATCGTTTGCGCTCGTTATAGGAGTTGTGGAATGCGTAGAATCTACGATATCAATATATCCAGTCTGATCAGCTCTATAGTTTACAGCATTTCTCCATGAGCTATCAGAAAGGCACCATTGTTTATAATTACTGTCATATGGAAATTCAGACCATGAACATGAGCCGTTTTTTAACAAGAGATCATATGCATCAGAAACGAATAATCCCCCATCATAACCCCCATTTAATATATTGTATGTCCATTTTGGAGAGAACTTTTTAGTATTTGCGCTATCATTTTTAGCGTCCCAATTCCTTAAAAGACCTGTCATATGAGTTAACTGATAGTATGTAGTTGCAAAAGCCACACAAGAGCCAACAGAGCCTTGACTTCGAATAGGCGGAAAGCAAGCTAAGGAGCTGTTATCAACAGCGGTTGGTAAAACTGTTCCTGCTGTTGCGGTAGCAATAGATGTAGTTGTTGTTTGAGAGCTTATCTCATTGCCCATTGGTACTGCTGCGCTAGCATTTATTTGAGGAAGACCTTTCGACTTTAGTTCTTCATTGATACGCTTGACTGCTAAAGCGTTATTTTTAATAGGGTGATTCTTAGACATGTTATTATGTATCCAGTCAACCTGTGTTTGGGTTAATGCTTTGGCTCCTAGTGGAGGTTGTGGATTTAAACTGCTTGGGTTTGCTCCATATGCTACACCCGAAAATAATAATGAACATATTACACCAGAATATAGGATTGTTTTAAAACCAATTGCTTTTCTCTTTGGATTTTTCATAATTACCCTCCTTTGTGTTTTTTGTTCGACTTAACAATTTGATTGGACATTTAACTTGAAGCTGGTATGCATGAACCAACTATTAACTAAAAAGTATAATATAGCTATATATGCTTTCTATTAACATATCTTAATTTATATGTTAATATTAATCCAGTAACAAATGTAACGTTTTTAGTAATTTTTTCAATACAATTGTCATTCAAAGAATATAAAACTAATTTTACATTTGATACTATATATGTTACGAAAAAGATTTTACATTAGCAAATGCAGTTGAATCGTCTGCATTTGCATTATAAAAATGAATTTTTCGCAACATATGAATCAAGGAAAATGTTTTGCAATAATTTAAAATGTAAAATGATTATTGCAAAACATATACCTAAATGATTATTTGCTTGTCGCTTCCCATAACCCATTTAGGTAGGCAATACCTAAAGCCCTGTCATAGAGACCGTATCCAGGTCTTGCCTTTTCTCCCCAGATCATCCTGCCGTGATCCGGTCTGATATAGCCTTCAAACCCTATGTCATGGTAAGCTTTCATTATTTCATACATGTCAAAAGAGCCATCTGATGACAGATGGGATGATTCATGAAAAGATCCGCCGGGTAAGAATTTTATGTTTCTCACATGTCCGAAATGAATCCTTCCCATGCTGCCGAAATACCGTATCAAATCAGGTATATTATTTTCCGGATTGGCGCCTAAAGAGCCGCTGCAAAGCGTTAAACCATTGTAAGGGCTGTCAACTAGTTTTATAAGTTTCTCAAGGTTTTCTTTGCAGGTAACAATTCTTGGTAGTCCAAAAAGTGACCAAGGTGGATCATCAGGATGGATAGCCATTTTTACGTCTTCCTCTTTGCAAATTGTAATAATATTTTCTAGGAAGTATTTCAAATTAGAGAAAAGTTTGTTTTCATCAATAATCTTATACTTCTCTAAAGTGTCTTTCAATTCTTTAAGTCTGTAGGGCTCCCAGCCGGGAATAGAAAAACCGTTTGAGTTGGTTTCCATTTCTTCAACAAGTTTTACAGGATCGGTATTCTTAATTAAATCATTATCATCATAAAGCGCCTCT
>JAUZPS010000253.1 GCA_030705945.1 Bacillota bacterium | reverse complement strand
GCAAGCTCTACAGCTATCTTATCTTTTGAATTTGCCTGATTCAGGACCATTACCTCTAACGGAATTGAAGGCAGTCTTTTTGTGAGCATAAATGAGGTGGTGTTGTTAGAAGTATACCTTTCCTCACTGGATGTAGTCAGCGTAAGATATATGATTTTTACTCCATCCTTGTCATATTCCATGTCCTTTGTGTTTATTGCGTATAAGATTTGCTGCTGTTGCCCCGCCTTTATTACAAAGGGACCCTTATGAAATATTTCTTTTCCGCTGACCGAATCTTCCTTTCCAGAAATCATAACATCGTTTGCATTGATATTGCTCGTGTTTTTCACTGTCACTACCAGCGTCTTCGAGTCTTCATTTCCCATAACGGTCAGCTTGTCTATAGTTATGTCGCAATAGCCGATATCCGCATAAATAATGTTATCCGTCATGTCTATATCAGCATCGTCATCTACCACAACTTCAAGATAGAGATCATATTTTCTTGCTTCTTTTGGGGTAAAATTCGCAACAATATTTTTTGAGCTTCCAGGTGTTATATAATCGTTTATGGTAGTGCTCTGATTAAGTTTCTTGCCCCCATTAAAAGGGTTGCCATCATATGCTTCGATAACAAGTTTCTTAATTGCCTTATTGCCTATGTTTTTAAAGTCAAAAGATATTGACATTGGCTTTCCTTGGCAAAAATCTGATTCATTGTAGAATGTTGACGCAATATCCGCAGAACCGTTAGTCTCCCATGCTATCTTTGTAACAAAAAGGTCGCTTAACCCTGAGTCGTAGAGTTTATTACCTTCCACAGTCTTTTCAACTTTTTCTGCTCTATTGCATATAATATTTAGCTCTCCCTTTGGATCATATATACCGTCAAAGCTTATAATCCTCTGTTTTGTATCTGTAAGCTTAACAATATCTGTCATCTCTTTTACTACAGTATCATAAAAAGCTCCGAAAACTTCAATGCTCCCATCGACCTGTTTAGTCCACATGAGGCAGATGTTGTCCTTGTCAAAGGCCACTTTAAAGTTGTCGTTATACCCATCCAGAGGTTCGGGCAGAAAGTCTTTTATAACAGGAGAAGTAATATCCTCAACATATTTTATCTTTTTATCTTCATACCAGAATACCGATGCTTTATTGTTTCTTGTAATCATTTCGGGTTTTGAATCAATTACATTGTTGCTTGTCAGCTGCTTTTGGCTTATTGAAGAACTGCCGTCCACAATGGTGTAGAATATCTCGCGATCAACCAATGTCTCAAGCTTATTATCTGTATCTATCGAATAAGCCAAACATAATTTATCAGAAATTGCCGTCGCAGACATAGATATTAAAATGCCCGTGTTATCCGCAATTTTTTTTGCAGGCTTCCATGCTGTTCCGTCATACTGACTGTACATAATACTGCTTTTGCCTTTTGTTCCGAAAAGGTCATTAGCATCGTTCGTAACCCATGAAACATAAGCTTTTCCGTTTGCGACCGCTGTCACTGGCGTCTGGTCAAGGACATTGTTATCAGTGAGCTTGACTGGCGTCTCAAAGCTGTTTGTGAGCTTATTATATTTTGAAACCATAATCTCACTGGCTTGCGCAAGCTTTTCAAGAGTCGCGTCAGACTCCGAAAATTCCTTGTTTATGTTCTGCCAAGTCACAAATATATCGGTTCCATCGGTTTCAATGTCTGGATAAAAGTCCGCCGTTCCATCATTATCGACTGGCAAGGGAGATGACCAGGTTCCATTAGCAACGGTCTGTATGGAATACATAAGCCTTGTCCTATTCACGGAATTCCTTGAGGCATCGTCAGCAAGCCATACAACAACATTTGTATTTCCTACCCGTCGAACCTGCGGCTCCGAATCTGGATAAATATTTGTCTGAAGTATTCCGTCACCTGCCGCATTGCCCTTCCATTCGGAAGGCAGGTTTATATAATCTCGTCCTGTTACTTCATAATCCTGCGTTTGCTGATTAGCATCATCAGCGAATACTATCTGTCCAAATCCCTGAAGCATAACCAGACATCCAAGAGCTAGAGCGCAAAGTCTGCTTTTTTTAGATAAACGTTTTCCCATTAATAATTCTCCCCTAATAAGATTTTCTTCTATTCATGTTTGATTATCCACCCGGTTAACAGCGATTAACTCTGGAAACCGGGCGGATAGTATAAAGCGTTTTAGTGCGTTTCAAAAAATTCCTTGTTCAAGTTTCATATGATGAAAACCCATTATACCAAGTTTTTGAAACGTCCAGTTGACCAGCTTATTTTTAAACACAATTTTATTCAATGATAGTCCATTCTTTTTCTGCTAGCGCTGTTTTGTATTCAAAAACAAGAGCCTTTAATGTTAAATTTAATTTAGCAAGAATTTTAGCTGATGGCTTTAATTCATCTGGGGGCGTATAGGTAATACTGATCTTGGGATTAAACTGTCCGCTTAGCGTCAAAGTTGCTACTTTTGCTACACCGACCCCTGCGCCTGCCTCCAAGGACCCTTCCAATTTAAGCGTGCCTTTTGGCGTTATCTTAATTGGCTTACTTCCATCTAGATTCTGGATGGATATGTTTTCGTCAAGACCTCTGAACTCAACCTTCCCCTCTATCTTGATAAATGCCACGCACGGCACCCATGAAATGAAGAACTGCTGTTCATGAGTATAAGATGCTTTTCCAAGTACCATTATACCTACGTCCATCTTTTTTACGAGCGTCGGATCATCTTTGACACGGGTCAGTTCAGTATAGGCAAATACCCCTGCGCTGTAATCAAGTGTATTTGTATAGTTAAAGAATTTCTTACCGAACATATTTTGAAGTTCTTTTCTTACATCTTCCCAGTTCTTAGCTTTCTGGTACGCATCAGCTATTACGTTTTCTGCATTATCAAGCTTTTTCACATCATCATTAAACTTATTTTTTATGGTGTCAAAATTACCGTTTAACATTGCTTTGTTAAGTTCAAGTCCATAAGCATGTCTTTCCTTAATTTCATCTTTGCTGTATTCTATCTTATCCCATTTAGCAAGTGGTCCAAGCTTACAAGTAATATCCGTATCAAGAATTCCCTTGGTGTCAAAAGGCAGTCTCATAGGTGAAGGCGCAGGCAGAATATCTGTATCGGCTTCATCAGAGCCTGGTTCAGATGGCGGCGTAAACTGTAAAAGTATCTTGAACATTTGAGTCCTTGAACCATCCGCAGATTCGGCTACAATATATGTATTTTCGAAAAGGCTATCGAATGCTTTACCCAGTGATGCTTCAAAAATTCCATCCCGAGATGATATACTTTTACTTCCCTGAACCATGAGCACTCTTCCCGGTATATGTCCACGCCAATTAATATAGGTATGAATACGGTACTGATCACTGCTTCCTACCTCAACTTCAGTAGTTGCAAGGGATAAATCTTTCTTATCGTAAGTTTCATCAAAAGCCGCCATAATATACGGAGCATCCTTGCTTATTTCACGGTCCATTGCCACAGTCATCATTTGATTGTCACCATCATAATCCAACCCCATTATATATGGGTTATAACCCTCAAGTTCAACCTCTAGCTTGTAACTGCCAGCATCCGGCATGAATATGCCAAATCCAGCAGTTTCATCACCTTCATATTGATTAATAACCTGGCATCTTCCGCTCTTTACCGTATAAACATTACCCTTTTCATCTGTCAGAGATATTTTAGCATCGTTAAGCATCGATGCGTCTGCTTTGTTTACAATAGCGACCATTAACAAACTCTTCTCAGCCGATTTTACCATATACATGGAAGGTATTACTTCTTCGGCTTGGGTAGCGCTTGACCATAATAGTTTTATTCCTCCGCTATTGCTGTTGACGTTGTAGTACTCTATACGAATGCCTCCGGCATTAGGAGGGGATATTTTAAAGCTATCAATTGAGCTGTTTTCAATAGTATCGATGACTTTTTTATTACCAACAAATACTTTTACAGCTTGTTTTGATTCTACTCTGATAGTATACTCTTCGTTATACTTAAGATTTATATTTCCTTCCCATAAAACACTGTATTTATCTGAAGTCATCCATGACTTCGGTTTACTTGAGCCCCAGTTGAAATCAATGTTTCCATCAATGGTTTGCTCCAATGACCCGCAAAGTTTCTCGTTATCAAAATACCAGGCGGATAATCCGCTTCCTCTTGATCTTTGTATGGTTCTGAATTCCCATTCAACCTCACCTGTCGAGCTTAATACTTTGGTACTGTCAAGATCTAAAGGACCTGATAAGTCTTCATCCGGCAATAACCAGAACTCAAACCATTTTACTTCTCCCGCTCCAAGTTCAGGTATGAATATATCTAGGTTCTGACCTTCCTTGTAAACGAAATTCTTTCCATCTGCAAGCTTAAAGGAAACATTGTATTGAGAGAAGCTTGCTTTATTTTCAATTCCCAGCCTTATAAGATATGGATCGTTTTTATACCCTATGTCTTCAGCTTCGCAATAAATCTTCATTGCTCCCATTCCATAAACCTTCAGCTTGTCTTTTGCGACAAATGTCTTTTGAATAAGAGCATCAAAAGGTTGCAGTCTTGCGCTGAAGTCAGCGGAGAGAGCATACTCGCCCATTTCGTCACCCCTTACAATCCATGAAGCCTTACCTTCACTTCCGCCTGGTATATTTACAGGTGAAAGCTTTTGGTTAATGTCGCCTTTTACAACTGTTAACCCTGAAGGAGCATTAAGTTTAGCAGTAGCATTTTCCAGAACAAACTCAGATCCCTGAGCAAGATTCTGAACAGTGAGATTTACCTGGAAGAATTCCTTCAACATAGTCATTTCCCCTGGAATCTCCATGTAAGAAACCGTTGGAGGCACCGAAGGGTCCGGAGCGGGTATAATATCTACATACACATACCTCTGTTTAGATGTTTCACTGTCATGAATGACATATGCGGCATGAGTTAGGCCGGTATTTCCGATTTCACCTATACCGTTGCATACGATTGTATAACCAAGATTTAATGTAAATCTGTATACATACTGATTTGCCGGAGATCTGACATCAATTCCTGCCGCTTTAATCTCATCAAGGGTCATTCTTTTAAATGTCAGGCTGCCATCTACAACCTCTCCGCGAGGTATTTTAACAATTACAGTGGTATCCTTGCCTGCAGAGATCTGGGTTTCAGTCTTGGCAGGCTGATAGCCGTTCTTAAACGCATACGCCGTAAAACTTCCATTTTGTCCGTTACCTGCAAATGGAACAAGTATATCCGCCATTCCGTTAACATCTGCATTCAGGCTCTTTTCAGTTCCATCAGGTAATTTGACCACTATATCCGCGCCACCAACGCCTGAACCATCGGATTCATCAATTACCTGGACCTTTACTTTGCATGCGTAAGAGTCTTCAAGAATTTTAATTTTTTGCTCTGAAGTACCTTTGTTGCCTGCTAAGTCATAAACGCTGAGCTTTACATTATATTCTCCTGCAGTTGAGTACTGGTGATATGCTGTTTGTTCGGAGGAACTGGTTCCGTCGCCGAAATCCCACAGAACTTTTTCAATCTTATGATTGTCTGTAGACCCAATAGAATCGAACATTACAACAGTTTTGGTTGTTGCGTTGGAATCTGCCTTTATAACAGCAACAGGGCATTCTGTATCTTCCACTGTAGGTACCGCGGAAACGACATTACTTTTTGATATATTCAGGTATTGGTCAACTGCCTCAACAACATAGTAGTAAGTTTTACCTGCTTCAACATTAGTATCTTCATATGTCGTCTTGGTGGTTTTCGCAATAATCGCGTAGTTGGTATCCGGATCTAAGCTTCGTAAAATATGATAGCCCGCCATATCAGGCTCAGAGTTGCTGTTCCAGCTAAGCGCAACCTTCCATCCTGAAGCCTCCGCTTTTAATTCCGGAGCTTTTGGAGCAGTTATATTTAAGCTGTAAGTTACCTTGAACTCATCGCTTTCGTATCCATTCACGTCTTTTGCAGTAAATACCACATCATACTTTCCTTCTGATAACCCAGTAGTATCCCAGTCGAAAGCGCAAACATCGCTGTATTTATTTATGTCGCCTATTGTATTTACAACAATCCATTCTTCAGAAGACGCCTTGCGGTATTTCATAGTCACACTGCTAAGCATATAGTTATCCTCAGCAAGAACCCTTATCATTGGATTGGCAGGAAGAACAGAGTTATCCGCGTAAGATGCGCTTAATATCTGAGGCTTTTCAGTATCTTCGATAAGCTTAACTTTTTGCGTCTCAAATGCCGCGCTTTCATTGCCTGATGTATCCACTGCCGTAATTTTGTATTTGTATGAAGATGAGTTTTTCACACTTCTATCCCTTATATTGAGATACTGATAACCGCTTGCAAATACCGCGTATGTTCCGTTATCAACAGACCTATAAACGTTATAATAGTGAAGGTCCTCATCCGCGCTCTGCTCCCATTTCAAATCTATATAAGAAGCCCCGCTCGTTATCTGAACATTTGTCAGAGCAGACGGTGGAGTATGGTCAATAACATACTCATTTATGGGAGTACCATCAGAAATATTGTTACTGCCGTCTTTTGCAACGCATCTTATATATATTCTACCTTCTGAAAGGCTTGAAATGTCGTATGCATAAGAAATATGAGCTGTTGCGCCTGAAACAACGGTTGAAGTATTGATGTCTGTCCACTTAACCTTGTCGCGTGACATTTGTAATACAGCATTTGCGACTTTTACATTATCATATATGTTGGCTTCAAGTAAAATCTGTCCGGAGTATCTGTTTGAAGCCGGTCCCAAATAAGTAATGACTGGTTTGGTTGTATCATCGGTCGTAGTAACCGAGATAATATCTGATTCTTCCCCACGGTTACCGTATCTGTCATATGCGCATACCCTGTATACATAAGTTGTATTGTTCTGTAATCCAAAGAACTGTATACCTCTTTGCGTACTGACTGTACCAACAGATGCAAAACTACCGTCCGCCTTTTGACATTCTACCTG
>JAUZPS010000252.1 GCA_030705945.1 Bacillota bacterium | reverse complement strand
CCAGCTTTGGCGTAGTCAAGGGTAATGCAAGCGCGTTTGTTATTTTCTAAGTCTTTAATCACTTCATTTTCAATAAAGAGAAATTCAGGCAAAACTGTTGTATCAATTATTTTACCTCTAGAAATTGAAGGAGGACAATGCCATTCATCCTTTAATATATAATTTATAAATAAATTTATCCATTGCCGCAAATTTGCCACATATTTTTATCTGTTTTTTCACGATAAACTAATTGAAATCCAATTTATGAGGAGGTTTGCATATGAGAAATAACCACAAAAAATTTATTATCTTATTTCTTATAACTGTATTTATTCAATTTAATACATTTTATGTTAATGCTCTTGAAAGTTCTACTAGCCCTTCATCAGCTGATATCAGCGTCATTAACAATGTAGGAAAGTGTGATATTGTTAATGTCGAGCAGCTTTCAATCGGCGATATTGTCAAAGTATACAATTCAGCTTCAGGAGGCAAATTATTGGGTAAGTCAACAATGCTTACTAACAAAACTGAAGCTCCAGTCTCGATTCCACAACTTGGTTCTAACTCAGGAAGCGTTTATGTTTCTGTAACTAGTATCGGGATGGCTGAAAGCGCGAGAATAAAAGCAAATTACGATGCTGAACCCAAATCAAGCGATCTGGATAGCAATAACATTGTAGTAACCAACAATGTTGACACAAACGATACAGTTCTTGTATCCGGTCTTTTAGCTGGAGATCTTATAAAGGTATATAACGCTCCAAAAGATGGCAGATTGATCGGTTCGGGGAAATTGACATCCATTAAATCAGAACTCACGGTAAAAATTTCTAATTTAGGTAAGTCTGCCGGTAGTATCTACGTCACCCTGACCTCGGAAAATATGCTTGAAAGCGATAGAGTCAAGGTGGATTTTGAAGCAGAGCCGGTTTCAGACCCGCTGGAAGCAGATTATATATCAATTCAGAATAATTCGGGTAAGGCCGATACTATCAATTTTACTGATTTGAATGAAGGAGATACTCTAAAAATTTATAACTCACAGGAAGGAGGAAAATTACTTGGTTCTGCTGTGGTTCCAATCTCAAAAACAGACTTAACCATTTCAGTTCCACAGCTTGGCATACTTGATGGAAGCGTTTATATTTCCAGAAAGAGCAAAGGCATGGGAGAAAGCGGCAGAATAAAAGTCGATTATGCAGGGGAAGAAGTTTCTGATACAATAAGCGATGACAACATACTGGTAGCAAACAATGCGGGAATAGCTGATACAGTTAGTGTATCGTGTCTTTCATCAGGAGATGTTGTCAAGGTATACAATTTGAACAAAGGTGGAAAGTTACTCGGATCAACTGTTGTTCAAAGTTCAAAATCAGAAGCAACAGTTTCAGTCTCTCAGCTCGGGACAACAGCAGGAAGTATATACGTAACTGTTACAAGCATCAATAAAAGAGAAAGTGTTAGGACTAAATCTGATTATCCTTCTGAATCTAAATCTAAGCCTCCGAGCTTAGATAATATCAGCATCGTTAACAATGCAAGAACTGTTGATACTGTAAAGGTAATCGGTCTAACTGCAGGTGACGCGGTCAAGATCTACGATATGGCCCAAAAAGGCAAACTCCTTGGTTCAGCAACTGTTACCGGTACAAATAACGATGTCACTGTAACTATATCTCAGCTTGGCAGTGACGCTGGGAGTGTTTATATTTCAGTCACCGGTAAAAACCAGCAAGAAAGCGATAGAATAAAAGCAGATTATAAAGAAGAGGCTAAATCACCCGCGCCTTACCCTGAGAATGTAACTATAACAAACAACGCCAGATCTGCTGATACAGTAAAGGTTGGAGGGCTCGCTTCCGGAGATGTTGTAAGAATATATGACGCTGCAAGTCTTGGTAATTTCCTGGGTTCCGCCACAGCGTCAAACACTGATGCGACAGTCTCAATTCCTCAACTAGGAACCACTGCGGGAAGTGTTTATATAACTGTAAGCAGCTCCAACAAAAAAGAAAGCCAAAGAACACAGGTAAGTTATGCTGCCGAACCAGTCTCAGGCAGCGCGGATGATAACAATATTACCGTCTTCAACAACGTGAGCAAGGCGGATACCGTTAAAGTTACCGGAATTTCGGCAGGAGACGTGATAAAAGTCTATGATGCCGCTACTTCAGGTAATCTACTAGGCTCAGCAACTGTTTCTACTTCTAATGCAGACGCCGCTGTTTCGATTCAGCAACTTGGGACAGATGCTGGAAGCGTATATGTTTCAATTACCAGCTTAAATAAACAGGAAGGGACTCGAATAAAAGTTGATTACAACGCTGAGTTCAAATCTAATTCGTTAGACACTGATAACATTACAGTCGCTAATAACGCAAGAGCTGCGGATACAGTCAATGTTACAGGTTTATCATCCGGAGATCTCATAAGAATTTATGATTCAGATTCTGGAGGCAGCCTATTAGCTAGCGCGGCAGTCTCAGGCTCCAATTCAGACGCAACAGTTTCAATACCTCAGTTAGGTACAGGGAGCGGAAGTATATATTTATCCCTCACCAGCTTGAACAAAAAGGAAAGCGGCAGGCTCAAAGTTGATTATAGAGCCGAAGCTGTTTCAGATGTCCCTAATATTGATAACATTACAATTAACAATAATTCAAGATCGTCGGATTGTATAACAGTTACAGGATTAAACGGTAATGATCTGGTTAAAGTCTATTCCTTAGAATCCGGCGGAAATATTCTCGGTTATGCGACAGTGGCGCCAAATGGTTCTGAAGCTACAATATCTGTTCCACAACTAGGAAATGATTCCGGTTCGGTATTCATTTCAGTTACCAGTATCAATAAACAGGAAAGCGGGAAAACTAAAGCTGCTTATAATTCCGAATCCATTTCTGACGCGCCATTGCCTGAAAACATTATCATAACCAACAACGCTAAGGCTCCGGATACTGTCAAGGTAACTAATATTAAAGGTAATGATATTGTCAAAGTATATGATTCCGCCAAATCAGGAACTCTGCTTGGCTCCGCTACTGTTCCCGAAGACGACATGGAGGTTACGGTAACAATAAAGCAGCTTGGTTCTGCTGCAGGAAATGTTTATATCTCAGTTACA
This sequence comes from Bacillota bacterium, assembly GCA_030705945.1. GTDB lineage: Bacteria > Bacillota > Clostridia > Acetivibrionales > DSM-2933 > Pseudobacteroides. Next base: position 3,903 of record JAUZPS010000252.1, on the reverse strand, counting down.
AGCAGTAATAAACAGGAGAGTTCAAAAACCAAAGCGGCTTATACAGATGAACTTATAACCTCTCCGGTACTTTCAGAAAATGTTTCAGTTACAAATAATGCAAAAGCGGCAGATATAATTTATGTTAGCGGACTTCTGGCAGGGAATACGGTTAAGATATATGATGATTTAACCGCTGGAAATCTTATAGGTCAAGGAACAGTATCCAACTATAACTCAGAAGTTTCAATAACCATTCCTCAACTTGGAACAAATGCAGGCAGCATCTATGTCTCAATAACAAGTGTAAATAAACTAGAAAGCAGCAAAGTTAAAGTTGATTATAAGGCGGAGGTCAAATCCAGCGCAGTTGATTTGAAAAATGTAAATATAATGAACAACGCCAGATCCAGTGATTCAGTTATAGTTACAAACCTTACTCCAGGTGATACAATAATAGTTTATGATGACGCAAAAGGCGGTAATCTACTTGGATCAGCTACTGTAACTGATGACAGTAATGAAGCTGTTATATCCATTAACCAGCTCGGCGCCGATTCAGGTAGTGTATATATTTCTAAAACCGATACGAATAAGCAGGAAAGCGATAGAATAAAAGCCGATTTTTTGAATGAATTATCGTCAAACGCGCCCGATGAGGAAGATACAATCGTAGTAAACAAAGCAGGAATGGCAAGTACAGTAACAGTCAATAATTTAATGATTGATGATGTAATTAAGGTATATGATTCAGATTCTGGAGGAAATATACTTGGAACCGCTGTAGTCCCAATGTATGATACTGAAGCAACAGTCAATGTTTCACAGCTTGGCTCTGAAGCAGGATTTATCTATGTTTCTGTCACAAGTAAGACTAAACTTGAGAGTAAAAGAACGAAAATAGCTTATTCAGCCAAAGCTACCTCTGAAGCTCCTGATATTGATTATATAACAGTACAGAACAATGCGTCTTTAGCTGATTCTGTTACCATGACAGGTCTGAATCCAAATGACGCAATAAAGGTATACGATCTTCCGGACGGAGGAAATCTATTAGGCAGCGCCACTGTTACAGCCGGTAACACATCTGCAATAGTTTTAATAGGGCAGCTTGGCGCTAAGGCAGGTAAAATTTATGTATCTCTTATAAGTGAAGGTAAGAATGAAAGTAAAACCAGAACAGAAGTGGCATATGCCTCTGAAGGACAGTCTGACACTCCAATAGCAAGCAATGTGACAATATTAAATAATGTGGGTGTTTCAGATTCAATTCAAGTTTCAGGATTATTAGCAAATGATCTAGTAAAGGTTTATCGTGATTCTACAAGCAGTACTCCACTTAACTCAGCAACAGTTTCGGAGGACGGTTCTGAAGCAATTGTCTACATAAAACAACTTGGCTCAGCCGCCGGAAGTGTGTATATTACGGTTACCAGCGCAGGAAAAACCGAAAGTGACCGCGTTTCATGCCAGTATTTATCAGAATCATTTGCCCCTGATTCAAATAATATATCTGTTGTCAACAATGCAGTCATTGCAGATACAATAACTGTTACTGGCTTATCATCGAGGGATGTGGTTAAGGTATATGATTCCGTTAAGGGCGGAATTCTACTGGGAACAGCAACTGTCGCAACGAACGATAACCAGGCGATTGTTGCAATACCTCAACTTAGCGCTTGCGCAGGAAGTATTTACATATCGGTTACCAGCTCCGGAAGGTGTGAAAGCAGCAGAACTGAGGCTGATTATCTCGCAGAGCAAATTACCAATGCAGTATTTTCAGGAAATGTACAGATCATAAACAATATTGGAACTTCGGATACAATTAATGTTACAGGTTTATCAGCTAATGATGAAGTCAAAGTTTATGGCGCAGATAATGGCGAAACTATAATCGGTTCTGCAACCGCGCCAAGCGGAAGCTCGCAAATTACAATACCAGTAACTCAGCTTAGCTCGGGAGCGGGTAACGTATACATTACGATAACGTCTATCGGCAAAACAGAAAGCGCAAGAACAAAGGTATCATATAAATCTGAAGTCTAAAATAAACTATCTGTTTCGTGATAAACATTTTACATTATTTAAAATCACAAAACATATACCTTGATATATAGATAAAAAGCAATTAATCTTTTACATTTGCCTATCGCAAAATAACGTTAAAGCGTTCGTTATTTTGCTCCGTCAAATGTAAGATTAATAGTGCTTTTTATATCAGTAATCCTTAAATAAAGATAACCAAATGTAAATTTGTTTTATAGCGAACTTATATAAAACTTTACATTTGGTTATCTTTAAAGTAATCCGATATTTTTGCGGGACCTGCTAAAACCTCTTTTGTTATAGATTCTGAGCCATCAGAATTTACATTTCTCATCCATTTGACCAATAAAATCTCACCATTTTCAATCTCAAGACAGGTAATATATCCCTTCTTAACACAGCAGCCATCATTGAAATATGGAATTTGACCAGGCAGAGCAAAAGCCGGCTTGTGAGTGTGACCTGCAATTACCATTTGTTTATTAGATTCACACCATTGTTTTATGCTGCTTTCAAAGGCTTGTAATCTCGCTTTGTTTCTAACCTGGCTTATATGGCTTCTGTTATGTAGTATTTCAAAAAGCCTCCAAAAATGACGTATTATGAAACGGGAGAAAGGCCAGAATATATCATTAAGGATGTCGCCTTGATGTCCATGAACAACGAATATTCTTCTAGGGATGTCATTATATTTTAGTATGAGCCCCTCATGAATTTTAATGTTGTCAAAAAGAGGTTTATAACTTTGAGATACCAGATCATAATATTTAAAAAGAGTATTTTTTACATAATTCTTGTAACTTTTAAATATATCATGATTTCCCCAAATCATATAAAGCCTTTTATCCAAATAAAACTTTTGCAAGAGTAAATAAGCGTCAGTATGAGCTCTTACTAAAGTTGAAAACCTGTCATTTTCCCATAATTCGTCGCCATCGCCAAGTTCAATATATGTAAAGCCGTTTGAGTAATAGAAATCCAAGGAGTATAAATAAATATCTCGATTCTTAAGAAAATTGTCCGCATTACTTTTATCTCCTCGATGGCAATCGCTAAAGAAAACAAATTTGGAGTTATCATCAAACGTAATAAAATCTGATGAGTTATAAATTTGTGTTAGCCTCATAAAAGTGTACACATCATGGACCTCCTTATTAGGCTGTATTGAGTGTTAACTCTTTTATTCTATGAATCTGGAAGAAGCTTTGTAACCTTTTTAAATTCAGTAACATAATTAAACGAAAATTAATACTTTACAGTAAAGGCGCTATATGTTGGCGTTCGCTAAAAAATGAAGAGAAATAAATGCTCATCGGGGGTAATAAAATGTTTTCTAACAGATTTTTTAAAGAGATAAAGGGAACAGTCTTTTTAGATAATAATAACAAAAATATAGATAATTCAAAGCAATTTATGGAGAATGTTGAAATAAGACTGTTTGCTGTCGATCGTATGGGTACAAACAGAGAAAGTGAAAAAGATGTTAATATATTAAGACAGAAGCGTATTTTAACAGCAAAGACAAACGCGCGAGGTGAATTCAGGTTTTTTGTAAATGAAGGAGACTATGCCTTAAGCCTTGACATAGATACGATACCTGTTGGAAAAGGAGTTGTTGAAGCGAATAGGTTTCTAAAAGCAGGGGAAAGAAATATAATTGATTTTACAGTTAAGAATATTTACTCGATAGATGTAGAGAACAGTCTTCTCAAAATAAGCGATGGAGAACATTTCAGTATTAACCCGATATTTAAAGACAAGGATGGCAATATCTTATCAGCTAAAGCGAATATTCTACCTGAAAATAAAGATATTGAAATAGGTCCCCAGACACTCAGGGTCTTATCAGAATTTTCAGATGAATTTGAAACTAAT
>JAUZPS010000251.1 GCA_030705945.1 Bacillota bacterium | reverse complement strand
CAGAAGGAAATAAATACGCATGTGACGGATTTAATAAAGAGTAAATGTAAAAGTTTGTTGAATTTTAAAATTTAACAGTATTGTATTTTTAGGAATGTTGAGAAAATAACTTCCGATAAAATTTTCGCTTACGTATTCACTTAACTCATGAACACACGCTTAAGAATCGGAAGTAATTTTCAATCATTTCTTAGTTAAATAAATATTCAGTATGGAGGACGAAAAATGACAACCTATAAAGACGCGGGCGTTGACGTTGAAGCCGGTTATAAAGCGGTAGAACTAATGAAGGGACATGTTAAAAAGACATTCAGACCGGAAGTAATGACAGAACTAGGCGGTTTTGGCGGCTTGTTTTCCTTAAATAAAGATAAATACAAGGAGCCTGTTTTAGTTTCAGGAACTGACGGAGTTGGGACAAAACTTAAAATAGCCTTTTTGTTGGACAAACACGATACAGTTGGTATCGATTGCGTTGCTATGTGTGTTAATGATATAGTATGCAACGGCGCTGAACCATTGTTTTTCCTTGATTATATTGCTGTTGGAAAGAACAGGCCTGAAAAAGTGGCTGAAATTGTAAAAGGCGTATCCGATGGATGCGTCATGTCAGGATGTTCGCTAATTGGCGGTGAGACAGCTGAAATGCCGGGATTCTATCCTGAAGATGATTATGATATTGCGGGATTTGCTGTGGGTATCGTTGATAAAAGTAAAATTATCGACGGAAAAAACATAAAAGAAGGAGACAAACTTATAGGTCTTGCTTCCTCAGGCTTGCACAGCAACGGTTATTCCCTTGTAAGAAAACTTCTTAATCCTTCTAAAGAAAAAATGCAGGAACATGTGGAGACTCTGGGATTAAAGCTAGGTGATGAGCTTATTAAGCCTACAAAGATCTATGTTAAGACAATTTTAGAATTAATAAACCTTTATGAAATAAAAGGTATTTCCCATATAACAGGCGGAGGTTTTATCGAGAATATACCAAGGATGGTGCCTGAAGGCCTGAGGGTTAAAATTAATAAAGGAACATGGCCTGTTCTTCCCATATTTAGTTTGCTACAGAAGATTGGAAATATTGAAGAGAGAAGCATTTACAATACTTTCAATATGGGCGTTGGAATGGTTCTGGCTGTAGACAGCAGCATCGCTGAAGAGGTATTAAGTCACTTAAACAAGCAAAATGAACAAGCTTATCTGATCGGTGAAATAATAAGAGGAGAGGCCGGAGTAGATATATGCTAAAAGTTGGCGTACTAGTTTCTGGGGGCGGAACCAATCTTCAGGCTATTATGGATAAAATTGAAAGCGGCTATCTGGATAAATGTTCAATTGTAACTGTTGTATCCAGCAAGCCCGATGTTTATGCTCTAAAAAGAGCTGAGAAATATGATATCCCAGCTGCCGTTATCAGCAAGAAAAGTTATAATTCTATAGATGAATTTGATGCAGCAATGATTGATTATCTTGAAAGTCACGGGGTGGAGCTGGTTGTCCTTGCCGGGTATTTATCAATACTTGGCGTAAGGTTTAATAATCACTATAGAAACAGGATTATTAATGTCCACCCAGCCTTAATCCCATCTTTTTGCGGTATGGGTTATTATGGATTAATACCGCACCAGAAGGCAATTGAATACGGCGTCAAGGTGACGGGCGCTACTGTGCATTTTGTTGAGCTTGAAGCCGACGCAGGTCCCATAATACTTCAGAAAGCTGTATATATTAAGGATGATGATACTCCTGAGATTCTACAGAAAAGGGTTATGGAAGAAGCGGAGTGGGAAATTCTACCTAAAGCCATAAAGCTATATTCTGAAGGAAAACTTTTAGTTGATGGAAGAAAAGTAAAAATATTGCCATAAAGATATTATGCTGTTGATCTTTCATATTCCGGAAAGATTCACAACAGATATTAGTGGGATTTATTACATATAAGCGCAATTGATTAATTGCGTTAGGTATATAAAAAGCACTATTAATCTTACATTTGACGGAGCAAAATAACGAACGCTTTAACGTTATTTTGTGATAGGCAAATGTAAAAGATTAATTGCTTTTTATATAGTATCAAAAAATGAACTGGTCAACTGGGAGTTTCAAAAACTTGATATAATGGGTTTTATCATACAAAACTTGAACAAGGAATTTTTTGAAACTCCCTTAACGCATGAGTTTTACAGAAAATTTTAAAAAGGAGAGTTAATAATGGTAAAAAGAGCTTTGATAAGCGTATCTGACAAAACTGGAATTGTTGAATTTGCTAAAGAACTCAGGGATATGGGAGTTGAAATAATTTCAACAGGCGGAACATATAAAACTTTAAACGATTCAGGCGTAAAAGTCATCAATATTTCTGAAATAACAGGTTTTCCCGAATGTCTTGACGGAAGAGTCAAGACACTTCATCCAAAGGTACATGGAGGCCTTCTTGCCATGAGAAGCAATCCTGATCACATGAAACAAATCGCTGAACTAGGAATTGAAACAATCGATATGGTTATAATAAATCTTTATCCTTTCAAACAGACTGTTCTGAAGGATCATGTTGAACTCCAAGAGGCCATTGAGAATATAGATATAGGCGGTCCTACAATGCTAAGAGCTGCGGCAAAGAATTATCAGGATGTTGCGGTAGTTGTAGATCCGGCTGATTACAAGACTGTAATTGATGAAATGAAGTCATCAAAGGAAGTTTCATTAAAGACCAAATTTAAGCTTGCTTATAAGGTTTTTGAACATACCTGCCACTATGATACGCTTATAGCGAAATACCTCAGAGAAAAAATCGGGGAGGATACTTTCCCAGAAACATTGACCCTGACCTTTGAAAAGGTTCAGGATATGAGGTATGGTGAAAACCCGCACCAGAAGGCAGTATTTTATAAAGAAGTCGGAGCAAATAAGGGATGTATTACGTCAGCGGTTCAACTTCATGGTAAAGAGTTGTCCTATAACAATATAAATGATGCTAATGGCGCATTAGAGTTGTTAAAGGAATTTGAAGAGCCTACAGTGGTAGCCGTAAAGCATGCTAACCCATGCGGCGTTGCAAGCGCGGATAATATTTATGACGCGTACATAAAAACTTATGAAGCAGATCCTGTCTCTATTTTTGGAGGAATTATAGCTGCCAACAGAGATATAGACCTAAAAACAGCAGAAGAAATAAACAAGATATTTGTTGAAATAGTAATTGCTCCTTCATATACAGAGGAAGCTTTGGCTGTTCTGTCAAAGAAGAAGAATATAAGAATTATGAAGCTTGATAATATAGGCGCTCCGGTTCCTGAAGGAAGTTTTGACATGAAAAAGGTTGCCGGAGGACTTTTGGTTCAGAACATCAACCGTGAGTGTGTAAACAGTGACGATATCAAATACGTAACTGAAAAAAGACCCGACGCAAAACAGGTTGAAGAAATGTTATTTGCAATGAAGGTTGTGAAGCATACAAAATCCAACGGTATAGTAGTTGCAAAGGGAAAACAGACTTTAGGTGTCGGACCTGGACAAACAAACAGAATTATGGCTGCCAAAATTGCCATCGAATATGGCGGAGAAAGAACTAAGGGAGCAATTCTTGCTTCAGACGCGTTTTTCCCTTTCCCTGACTGCGTTGAGGCAGCTGCAGCCGCAGGAATAACCGCGATAGTACAGCCTGGTGGTTCCCTGAATGACCAAGCTTCCATAGATGCGTGCAATAAGCATGGAATTGCTATGATTTTCACTGGAATGAGACACTTTAAACATTAAAAATATAAACTATATAAAAAGCACTATTAATCTTACATTTGACGGAGCAAAATAACGAACGCTTTAACGTTATTTTGCGATAGGCAAATGTAAAAGATTAATTGCTTTTTATATATTAAAATTAAACTTCTCAATATGAAAAGGTTAGCGTTGAGATTATCCATAACTTTAAATATATTTAAATTTTAAAAACTCGGAGGATTAGGATGAAAGTTCTGGTTGTTGGTAGTGGAGGACGTGAACATGCTATTGTGTGGAAAATAGCTCAAAGTCCATTAGTTACAAAAATATACTGCGCCCCAGGTAATGGCGGAATTTCCACATTGGCTGAGTGTGTTCCTATCAAAGCAATGGATATAGATGGAGTTGTCAGATTTTCTGTTGATAATAAAATTGATCTGGTTGTAGTAGCGCCGGATGATCCTCTTGCCGCTGGAATGGTTGATGAGCTGGAAAAAGCTGGCATTAGGGCCTTCGGACCTAAGAAGGATGCTGCAATCATTGAAGGAAGTAAGGCTTTTGCAAAGGATTTGATGAAAAAATACTCAATTCCTACAGCAAAATATGAAATCTTTGAAAATTATGATCATGCTATTGAATATTTAAAACACCAGGAATATCCTTTGGTAATTAAAGCTGATGGTCTTGCTTTAGGAAAGGGAGTTATAATCGTTCATGGGTTTGATGAAGCTCAGGAAGCTGTCAACAGCATCATGAATGACAAGGTCTTTGGAAGCGCGGGCAGAAAAATTGTTGTTGAAGAGTTTCTTGTAGGACCTGAAGTTTCTATACTTGCGTTTACAGATGGAAAAACAGTTAAACCTATGGTAAGTTCTCAAGACCACAAGAGGGTATTTGATAATGATGAAGGACTCAATACAGGAGGTATGGGCGCGTTTGCTCCAAGTAAAATCTATACTCCTGAAATAGCAGAGTACTGTATGGAAAAAGTGATGAAACCTACAATCAGCGCAATGAATTCTGAAAACAGAACTTTCAAAGGCGTTATATATTTTGGCTTCATAATTACCAAAGACGGACCGAAGGTATTAGAGTATAACGCGAGATTCGGAGATCCTGAAACTCAGGTGGTGCTTCCAAAGTTGGATAGCGATCTTGTTGAAATTTTTAACTCAATAATAGATGAAAAACTGGACGAGATAGATATTAAGTGGAATGATAATGCTGCAGTTTGTGTAGTAATGGCGTCTGGAGGATATCCTGTGAAGTATGATACTGGATTTGAAATTTCAGGTCTGTCTGATGCCGAGCATGATTCAAATACAGTTGTTTTCCATGCGGGCACAAAGCAAGAAGCTGGAAAGTTCTTAACTGCAGGCGGCAGGGTTCTAGGGGTTACTTCTATGGAACCAACAATGGAACAGGCAATTAAAAAATCATATGAGGCAGTAGGAAAAATAAAGTTTAATGACGCGCATTATAGAACAGATATAGGCAAAAAATATTAAGGAATAAGAATTGGAAAGATAGCTTAAGGCTTAATTGATTTTAATTTGGTGTCTTATTGAAAAGTAGGATTGTTGACGTGAATTAATATAATGTTGTTGTTTAAATAAATTGTGTTGATTATTGATTAAATAAAACCCCAATAAATACGGATTTTATTGTAATTGCTGTAATTGGCGCAATTTATTTTTATATATGGATAAGTTACGAAAAAGATTTTACATTAAAATGCAGTTAATGCGTCTGCATTTTTCTATCAAAGATGAACTTTTCGTAACTTATGAATCAAGGTATCTATTTTGCAATATAAAAAATAAATGTAAAATGTTTATTGCAAAATATATAGATACCGAACTGTACATTCGGTTATCTATAAAATGAGGAATATTAAAGCAATGAATTAGTGTAATCCTAGCAGAAGTTATTGTATAATGGTTCTATAATTCTTAAATGGAGTTGATGACTATGAAAAAAGCGTATATATGTTTAGATATAGGTGGAACAAAGGTTTTAGGAGCAGTTTTTGATGAGAATTTGAAGATAATCTGTAAAGTCAAAAAAAAGACAAAAGCTGAAGAAGGACAGGAAAAAATTGAAGAAAGAATTATAAGTATTGTTGAGGAATTAATTGCGCAGTCAGGTATAAGCAAAGAAAATCTGGCAGCAATAGGCGCAGGAGCCCCTGGCATAATAAATGAGGATACGGGAGAAATAATCTATACTCCAAACATTCCATGGAGAAATTATAATATCAGAAAAGTTATTGAAAATAAATTCAAGGTTCCGTTTTTTATAGGTAATGATGTAAAGATGGGCGTATTAGGTGAATGGAAGTATGGAGCTGGGAAAAATATGGAGGATATTGTAGGCATATTTGTGGGCACTGGAATAGGCGGTGGGGTCATAATAAACAATAAACTTTATTCTGGAGCAAGACATTCAGGAACTGAAATAGGCCATATGATTATAAATACCGAGGGACCATATTGTAATTGTGGACAAAGAGGATGCCTTGAAGCATACGCAAGTAAGATTGCAATAACTAAAGACATTAAATCTCAAATGAACAGAGGAAGAAAAACTATACTCAAGGATCTGATGGAAGAGAATACATTAGTGATAAAAAGCAAAACTTTAAAAAAGGCAATAGATGAAAAAGATGAATTGGCTATTGAAGTAGTTGATAAAGCAATATATTACCTAGCGGCAGGAGCAGGCTCACTTATTAATATATTTAATCCTAATATGATGATTATGGGAGGTGGCGTATTTGAGGCTCTTGGAGATTATATGCTGCCTTTGTTAAAAGAGCAGATTAAGAAGTTTTCAATGCCTGTAGTTTTAGAAGGAACTGAAATTGTTCAGTCAAAACTTAATGATGATTCAATTTTATTTGGATCCCTTGCATTAATAAACGGGAAGATGAACTAAATCTGGCTTATCTTAATAGCGCTCTTAATTTAGATAAGTTGCAAAAAGATTATACATTAAAAATGCAGTTAATACGTCTGCATTTTACTACCACAAAATATTTTTGTAAGTTATAAGATGACCTCTATGCAATAAAAAGCGATGAGGTCATTTATTTTTTTACCACAATTACTATTCAAGAATTTCGCAGCGCGGATTGGGGATATGTGACATTTAATATAATTTCTTGCTAAAATGCTGTCTGTTGTTAATTGGTTTGAATAAACGGGAATATTGTAGTTTCTGCTAAGCACTTCCACTCCGTATATATGATCGCTGTGCTCGTGAGTAATAAAAACAGCATCAATTTCCTCAATGCTGAT
>JAUZPS010000250.1 GCA_030705945.1 Bacillota bacterium | reverse complement strand
TTAATACGTCTGCATTTTACTATCAAAGCTGAACTTTTCGCAACTTATGAATCAAGGTAAATATTTTGCAATATAAAAAAGGATGTAAAATGTTTATTGCAAAATATATAATTAAAAGCGCTATTAATCTTACATTCGGCAGAGCAAATTAAAAAACGATTTAACGTTATTTTGCTCTGCCAAATGTTAAAGATTATTCACTCTTAATCTATTATAATTTTTTCATTTTTACCAATATTTATGCTGGCCTTTGACTTTAATCCCTGTATTACAGCGCCTTCAGCTTTGAATTCTCCCGTATTTACTATTCTGGCATAATACTCTATTTTTTCCGGATCATCATCCTTATTAACATAGAATCTCGCCTTCTGACCATCAAAACTCGCATAAGCGCCTGTATTTTCATGCCCAGTACTATAACCACCCTCTATGGGTTTAAGTCCTGAAGGTAGAAAGTCGGTAATTTCATATTCTCCATCAATTGCATCCTTTGGTATATTCCAGGTTATCTCAATTTTAACAAGGTCCCCTGCCTTAAACCTGTTTGTCTTATTATTCCCAACATAATATGATCTTTCAATTTTTAAGTCGTTATCGTTACGTTGTTCTGAATTTAATGAGGTTCTGAATATGGAAACCAACGTAATATCCCCTTCAACGCTTTCAACATTGAACTTAAGGATATTTTCACTAGGTATGGTTACAGAAAATACCTCTCCCTTCTCAAGTACCTTGTTCACCTGTTTACCTTCATAGCTGTATTTAATTTTTACATTTTCATCATTTGCTTTTTCGATTTCGCTTGATATATAAATTAATTTTTCAATATTTATTAAAATATCTTTTGTGTGGCTGTTTATACAGTATTCATAAAGGCCGTTCTTTTGAGGCTTATCAAGCTTGGAAGCGAGGATTGCGGCTAATGAAGTACATTCCAGTATATCATCGCCATCGTTTCCTGTTCTAACCCTATAGAAGGGTTGACGTGACTCAATATGAGAAGATATCTTCTGGTTGAATATATTTTCCGCCTTGCCTGTTTCTCCGAGCTCACAGTATGCAAGAGCGACATATATGAGATCTTTTATGCTCGCATTTTCTACATTAGCCGCCTTATCAAGGTTTAAAAGAACCGGTTCACGTAAAACAGCCAGGGCATACAACGCGTTGCCTTTTACACCGTTTGAGTCTCCAAGCAATATGTTGTAGAAATACGCTTTAAGCTTTTGTAGGTTAACATCATTTTTAACCAACGAAATCATTCTTGCAGACAAATCCGCGTCACTGTTTCCATATGTATATAAAGCAATACCGCCATCTGCTTTTTGGTAATCGGTTATTTTAAAGCTCTGATCTTCATCATATACGTCAATGCCTTTAAAATACTTATTCATAAGCTCGCAGGCTATTTTTGAAGACAGCCTTTGATCTACCCTTCTTCCGCCTTGATACTGTAAATCTATAAGTTGATTTAGGTATTTTCCCCTACTTGCGTCTGAAAACACAAGCTCAGTATTTCCTGCCTTACCGGCTTCGATTTTCATTCCCTTTTGGGCATGTTCATAGTATTTAGCCTTTTGGAGCTCTTGATATGTGTTTAATGTTTTAATCGGAACCATTATCGAGTCTTTCATACCGCTACTATTAGCAGTAATTAATAATTTATCAGAACCTTCCTTAAACTCCCATAGTGGAATATTAACCCGTTCAAAGGCTTTCCCCTTAACGCTTACTGTTTTGTTTGGGTCATTCTCACTCGTGACTGTAAAAATTACATCATCTCCTTCTTCCAGTTCGTTTCCATACGCATTTACACCTAGAACAGGCTTATCACCTGAAAGAAAGGTTGAATTGAGCGCATAATTTATAAAGAATGGCAGTGAAACATTCAATGCTACCTTACCGCTTCCAGCCGATAGATCAGAGGTAATTCCAGACATTGTGACCCTCCATGAAGTTATGTTATCCGGGAGTTTAAACTTCAAACTGCCTTTTCCGTTTTCATCAAGCCTTATATTTTCAAATACTGCGGCATCCTTAAACACCTGTCTTATATTTGTTGTGTCATATGCGCATGTAGCTGTGGCGCAAATGGCTTTATCGTACTTTATATCAACATGGTAACCACTGGAAATTGACCAGTCTGTAGCTGCTCGTGTTCCATTTTCAACTACAGCCTCAGAAAACTGAACCTGAATATTATTCCCGTATGTTATAACAGGCATTGATGATATAGCATTGTTAACATGAGAAGCATATGTAAAATCTACTCCTGATAATACACCCTGGTAAAGAGATGAAATAGTATTGATGGATTGCTCGCTGAGCTTAAACAGAGCTTCATCTACAAGGCTGATGTTAACAATTGCATTTTTCGCTTGCCCTTTTCTATCTCTGGCTGATATATCTATGGTTACCTCATCTCCAGGCTTATAGCTATTTTTATCTGTATGAGCTGTGAGCTCCATTTCCTTTTCTTTAAACATATATACGGCATTGAACTGTTCTGATTCAACATAAGTATACCCATTAAAATATACTCCCGTTACAAATACGTTGGGCGCATCTTTTTCGCTAAAGCTAAAGCTGAAATTCGGGCTATTTTTTACCGAATAATCGCGTATTCCATTTTGAGTCTTAATGAATAAGTATCTTCCGTCAGGCATCGTATTTTTTCCCTTTTTAAAAGTCAAATCGACTGTATCATTTAAAGAATAGTTTTCTTTTCCGCCATCTAAGACATACCTATTATCATAATAAGTATCATTTAAACTTGCTTCATCTCCCTCGAGATAAACGCTAAACTTCATATCTCTTCCGCTGTCATCCTTGCATGTAACTTCGGCAGAATAACTGCAGTCTTTAGATTTGGGAGTATCAAACTCGCATACACCAATGCCGTTACTGTCAGTCGTTAAGCTATATTCCTGAATTAACTCTTTTTTAGGCTCATATCTGTAATTTTTTTCTATGACTTTATTGATAAAGTCATAGTAGGTTCCTTCCTCAATCCTGACCCAGGTATTTTTATATACTGCAGCTTTAAGTGTTTTTCCGTCTGCCGGTTCACCAATATAATCAGAGTCATCCTTTGCGGAGTTGTTATTTAATCTGTCTAATGTGATCTTATTAACCTTTGCGCTGATTTTTCCTCTGCTGCCCTTGATTGATCCTGCAAGGTTCACATTTATATCATTTGTAAATACTCTGACGCAAAGGTTTGAGTTAATAGCTCCCGTCTCAGGCAATGTAGCGTTGCAGTTCATATTTACATACTGCTCGCCCTGAACCCCATTACCGGGTTTGGGTATAAAATTCACTTCAAAATTCCCTTTCTGATCTGTTTCTTTCGTTCCGCTTATTTCGGCGCTTCCGATACTCGAACTGTTAATGTCGTAATTTACGGGCAGACTAGGCAGACCTGTGCCTTCAAAAAAAGAGGCATTTACTTTAAAAGTTACCTGCTGTCCCTGAAACACAGCTTGTTTATCTTTAGTTATATCGAGTTTATACGAAGGTTTAACATAATTCTGTATGTTTATATACGTCCTTGAGACAATTTCATCTCCCTTTTTTAGGTTCAACTGATATCCGCCGGGATCTAGCATTGGAAGTTTAAAGCTGTCTTTAAAAGCGCCGTTATCTGTTTTAACTTTTTTGCTTACCAACGGAAGTTTATCCATGGGATTGTAGTGGAAAACACTAAAGTCATTGATATTTACTCCTCTGTTATACCCATACTGATAATCCTGACCTTGCTCGATATCAATGGTGAGTTCCCCTGTCTCATTTTTTGAATACCTATCTTTAACTATTCCCCAGAAATTTACTGTATCATCAGGTTTGTAGATGTTTCTGTCAAGCTGCAAAAAGTTCCAATACCTACTTGCATAGCTATTCAAATCTCTATAATAATCATTTGTCCTCTCAACTATAATACAGTCTTTCTCATCGTTTACAGATATCTTTATGAGCTTATTTCCGTTACTATTGTTAGAATCCTTCTCATTTGCCACACTTGTAATAGTGGCAATACCTTGATTATCCGAATAATATCTCCCATTTTCACCTACACATGAAATTATCGCATTTTGTATTGGATTTTTTGTATCCAAATCATTCACCCACAAAATGGATTTTTCTCCACCTTGCATCACATACACACCTATATCGGTTACCTGTAAAAATGTCTGGAACCTCACATCCTCCCACTTACTATCAACCAAATAAAAGCCTTTTTTAAGTGGTTCCGGTGCCCTGATAAATTGATATCCATCTCGTGTCGCATCATGCCCCGACAAATCCTGTGAAAACTGGCAGACCCTTTGAAGCCCATTAGTTTCAATAAAATTCGCGTTTTGGCTTCTTACAGCCCAGTCTGGAACTGACTCCTTCTTTCTCAGGAGTTGAATAAACTGATCTACGTTTTTTAATATGTAAATAGAATTTTTTACAGTTGACTTAGCCGCTAGATCATTAACCATGTAGTTTATCGGTATCTGTGGCTTATCCCGCGGAGTAAACTCGTTCACAAGCCTTGAATAATTTATGCTTCCCTTTCCATATAAAGGCTTATCTTCTTTTGCGCCTGTTTCGAATTTGAAAACATAATCATCATTCAAGCGATATGTAGATCCCTTTACCTTTAAACCTTTTTTAATCTTAACTGTATACAACGTTCCTTCTTTTAGTTCATCGGGTACAAATACCATTACTGTTTTATGTCTTTCAAATCTTCCCTGTACTTTAGGACTTATATCAAAATAAGCGCTTAAATCTTCATAATCCTCATTATTAAAATAGATTTCTATTCCTGTGTTTACAGGTACCTCAACTGTCCTGTCAGCTGGAAAAACGCTCAAAATTTTAAATGCCGCGCTGGTTTGATAGGTCCATGTGATCTCTTTGTTATCGACAGATTTTATCTTAAAAGTGTACAGCTTATTCTGCTCCAAAATTCTAGCAGGTTTGATATTAAAGGTTTTTGTGCCATTCTGCGAAACGACCGGAGCTGGTTCACCCTCGATTGAAATTATTCCTTCTAGCTTGCTTAAACTAATATCTTCAGATGACTTAAGAAGAAAACCACTTTCGGGGTTAACTCCTGTCGAGTCTGATAATAGAGGCTTAAGTGAGTATCCATCCCTGTAATCATCCGCATTTACCTGCCCCATAGGTAAAAAATTAAGAGCAATTATTGCCATAAATAAAACAGCTACAAAACAAGCCGCCGCTGCGCCAAATATTCTATTTAAGGGGTATATTTTCTTCTTTTTATTAATTATTGTAATTTCATCAAGATTATCAGGTATTTTTAAAGATTTAAACGCCTTTTTTATATGGTAAATCGATTTATTAAGCTCATCTAATTCATTTTTGCAATTACTGCATTTTGAAATATGTTCTTCAAAAGCGCTAATCTTACTTTCATCAATATCTCCTGTTATGTATTCCTCTAAAAGGTCTTTTACCTCTTTACAGTTCATAATGACGCCTCCTTTTCAATATATTGGGCTTTCAGAATTCCATGCGCCCTATGAAGTCTTGACTTGACAGTACCTATAGGCACTCCGAGAAGCTCAGATATTTCTTCAAGCCTTAAATCCTGATTATATCTAAGGTCAAGAACCTCCCTATGTATATCATCCAGCTCACTTAAGATACTTCTCATTTCAACTTCTTCAAAGCTTAGAAATTCCTTGTTATAAAACTCAAAGTTTTCCCTGTCCATAGGAATTACTTTATTCTTGTATTTTAAAATGTTGTAGCATTCATTTATGACAATCCTTATCATCCATGTTTTGAAAAAGCAGCCATGCTTTAGGTTCTTTATTCCAGAAAACGCTTTTATCAGCGCCTCCTGAACAGCATCTAGCGCATCCTGTTCGTTTCTTAGTCTTATCAGCGCTGTTTTATAGAGTTGTACTTTTATCTCTTCTATCAACAGCATAAAATGCTTACCACTTCCCTTTTTAGCTTTCTCTATATGCTCATGGTTCAAAAGCAGTCACCACCCTTCGAAAGTCCAAATTATCGTAATTATGCTTAAACAGTATTTGTCTTTTGTTACTGTAAAATATTAATTAATATTAACATATTTGTTTATTAGACTGTTTAAAAATTACTAATGTTCCTTTGAATAAAAATAATATTTGTGATTATTCTTGATGCTAATACCGAAGGGTTAAGAAAGAAAATGATCAGCAATATTGTGTTTAAAGGTTATTGTGATAAATATGGGAAGACATCTGCTTTACTAAACAAGATAGAAGAAAATACATATTTCAAGTTAAGTAGTATCAAAAAAATAACTTGTCAACTGGTCGTTTCAAAAACTTGATATAATGGGTTTTCGTCATATAAACTTGAACAAGGAATTTTTCGAAACGCTCTTAAGTACTTTGAATAAATTCATAAAATCTATGGCGAAATATTCAAAGAATAAAGCTGATAGAGAACTGTTCAGGACATTTGAAAAAACTCCTTATTCAAGCTTTGTATGATGGAAATCCATTATATCAAACTTTTTGAAACTGCATTAATGATATTGATTTTTGTACACAAAACTAGAAATTTCAGATATGCGAATTAAACTATCAAAATAAGTCTATTATTATAAACACAATCAACCTGAGCATTGAGCATTGTACCTTAATCTTTTGTTCGTACTTTGCCCCATAATGCGCACATAACACAAAACCTCATGCCATATAGCATGAGGTTTTGATATAAATCTGGCGAAGTCCTATTTTACCAAGCCGCAACCAGCTAAGTATCGTCGGCGCTGAGAAGCTTAACTGCCGTGTTCGGGATGGGAACGGGTGTGACCTTCTCGCAATAATCACCAGAAAATTTAATTGATTTTGAGCGTTAGCTCTCGTCAATTTTTGACTATTTTATTGTAAGGGTTATGTACCCTCAAAACTATATAATGAAGTAATATTGAATCGAAATTGATCACTTAACTCTTTGTAAAAAGACTCTTCTCTATAAATACCTGTTATTAGGTCAAGCCCTCGACCTATTAGTA
>JAUZPS010000025.1 GCA_030705945.1 Bacillota bacterium | reverse complement strand
GGTAAACTTGAATTATCTGGGTAAACTAGCAGGGATTATCAGAACTTGAGGTTCTACTTTAATATTAAGCATAGTGTCAAGTTATATAAAAAATTCCGATATTACTTTTAAGAAAAACATAAGGAATTGATTGTATGTCAAATTATATTACTCAATTGAAAGTCCTAATAGAAGAATTTCAACCTGACCAAACCAGCCAAGAAAATACTTTGACGAACCGACATTAACTGAGCTGTCTGAGTCAATTAAACAGTATGGTATTGTAAGCTCCTTGTTCAAGTTTATATGACAAAAACCTATTATATCAAGTTTTTGAAATGACCAGTTTATTTTTTGATACTACCTAATAAAAAATATCAGACAAGCCACATAAAAATATTTTATACTTACGCCTTTATTAAGTAGGGAGTGGTTTTATTGTTCGGGTTGGACTTACTAAAAAAAAGAGACGAATTTTCAATTAATTCAATAATTGAAATAATAGTCAGTATTCGAAGAGGAGACTTGCAGCTTAGGGACAGGTTTATATGTGAAAATATGCCATTTATCATGAAGTCGCTATACAAAATTTTAAAAAGACATATTGATATTAAAAATGATGAAGAATTCAGTATAGGCTTGTCTGCTTTTAATGAAGCAATAGATAATTATGATCTTGATAGAAAAAGAAACTTTTACAGGTACTCATATATTATGATCAATCACAGGATCATTGATTATTTAAGAAGTACAAAAAGAGACGATAAAACTATACCTTTTTCAAGTATTGAGGATAAAGAACACTTTGAACAAAGGTACCTTGCATCAGATGCGCAAAATCAATATGAAATAGTGGAACTAAAAGAAGAGATACTGATTTTACGGCAGAATTTAATGGCCTTTGGCATAACATGGGATGATTTGATAGAGAATTCTCCCACACATAGGGATACGAGATGTCTGTGTATAAAAATAGCAAAAGAGATATTGGAAAACAAGGATTTATATACAAAATTTATTAATACCAAGAGAATCCCTCGATCTGAATTGGTAGAACGGTTGAAAATTCACCGGAGAACAATAGAAAACCACAGGGTATTTATTATAGCAATTTGCCTGGTTTTAAGCAGTAATCGGGATGAATTGAAAGCATTTCCTGCTCACTTTGAAGAAAGGGGGGGATCATTATGAAATACATAGGGTTGATAATTGGTTTAGAAGAAAATAGAGCAGTTGTATTGACTGCTGAAAGCAAAGTCCTGGGGATTAAAAGAAGTGAAAGAATGTTTTTAGGACAAAAAGTATTTTTTTCACATAATGATATACTGACTGTCAAACGCAGGAGAATAAATATTTATATATCAGCTATTGCTGGAGTTGCAGCTTTGCTTTTGCTTGTATTCAGTTATATGAAATTCTTTTATAGCAGTGAAAATTTGCTTTTCATAGATGTTGATATAAATCCAAGTATTGAGTTTGCTATTGATGGGAAGAGTGTTGTAAAGGATGTACGTCCTATAAATGAAGATGCTGATGCATTGATACAGAATTTAGATTTGGAAAACATTCCATTAACAGAAGCGTTAAAAAAGTATATAGATAAAGCTATTAAAGAAGGCTATTTGAATGCAAATAAAGATAATTCAAATTATCTTCTTGTATCGGCGGCTCTCAATCCCAAATCCAGTGATTTTAAAAAAAGTCGAGTAAATACAGAGAAGAGACTGGATTCAGAGTTGGAAAATTTAAAAGATAATCTCCATAGAGTGTATGGAATGAAATTCAATTTTGACATTGTTAAGGTTCCTGAATACTATAAGGAAAAATCTATTGAAAAAAATATTTCTTTAGGGAAATATATGGTCTATGAAAGGATAAGAGCAAAGGGGATTCTCATAACAATTGAAGAAATAAAGTCAGGTAATTTGTATAGCTTATTGAAAAACAATGGATTATACCCATTGAATAAAACAAGTATAAATATTTTGCCTGAAAGCACACCTGCTAAAGTTCGTGAAACAGATACTAATTATACTGTTATTCCGACTCCTTCAGTAACTACAAGCACACCTTTTATTATGAATACACATGTTGTTTCCAATACACCACAATCCAAACTTACACCTGAAGTTACTGGAAAAGTAAGAGTTACTCCTGACACATACAAAACACCCGCATACAATATAACTCCAACCTTTACTTTAAAACCGACGCAGAAAATAATTCCTTCTTATACACCGAAAGAGGTTGATACAGCGCAGTACAATTTTGAAAATAGTTTCCAGAATTTTAAAACTACGTATACAACTGAATTTTATAACAATTCCGAAAATGCATATGCAGGATCAAAGAGTTTGAAAATTCAAATGAAGCCTGGGAATGACGAATATATAGCTAATTCAAATGTTGATCCCAGCATAACACATGGAACAACAATTGTGTTCCATGTTTGGATTCCTGAAACCACTGAAATAACAGCAGTTGAGCCCTTTTATCAAGATGCCGGATGGGAGTGGACAGGAAACTGGACTCTTTACTCCCAGATTACTCCAAACAGCTGGAATACCATTAAATTAAAAGTTCTGGATGATGAAAAATTGCCTGTTCGAAGAATAGGAGTAAAAATTGCTGCTAAAGATAAACGATTTTCAGGGGATGTTTTTATTGACAGTATTTCATGGAATTAGATAGATATTATAAGTTTGAATAACTATATAAGTTACGAAAATGATGAACATTATAGTTCTTTAAATTAGAGATAAAGTTAATTAAGTTTTTATACTTTCTGTCCAGAAAGGAGGGTAGTTCTTGAGGATAAAAACAATTAACTAAACTAAATAACTAAATATTATGGGAGGTTTAAGTATGAGACAATGGAATGCTTTTAGAAAAATAGTAGCTTTTTTATCATTGATTACACTTCTTGCAACTCCACTATTTACAGCAAATGTATATGCAGCGGATAAAACGGCTGCTGAAACGGTTCGTGATATGAGAATTGGATGGAATCTGGGAAATACGTTGGAAGCCTGTGGTGATTGGATAAATGGGAAAACGGTGCAAGACTATGAAACTGCATGGGGCGCAACGGTTACAACCCAGGCGGTAATTGACGGAGTTAAAGCTGCTGGATTTAACTCTGTTCGTATCCCGGTAGCATGGTCAAATCTTATGGGAGCAAATTATACAATCAACCAGGATCTCTTAAAGCGTGTTAAAGAGGTAGTTGACTACTGCTCAAATGCTGGTATGTATGCAATTGTAAATATTCATTGGGATAACGGTTGGTTCGCAAATTTTGCAACCAATTATGATGAGTCTATGAAAAAATATACTGCAATATGGACTCAAATAAGCAACTATTTCAAGGATTATCCAAGTAATTTGATTCTGGAATCCCTTAATGAAGAGGGCTGTTGGGACACTATTTGGAACAGATACAGTGGTTCAACGGGGGCAGACAAAACACGCGCATATGATATACTCAACAACATTAATCAGAAATTTGTGGACATTGTCAGGGCATCTGGAAGTAATAATTCATCACGCTGTCTTCTGATTGCCGGATACGCAACAGATATTGATCTTACATGTGATGCAAACTTCAAAATGCCTAAAGATACCATTGCGAATAAATTGATGATTTCAGTGCACTATTATAATCCATCTACTTTTACAATTCTTACTGAGGATGCTTCATGGGGCAAATGCGCAACAACTTGGGGAACAGATGCAGAGATTAATCAGGTTAAAACGGATTTTCAAAAAATGAAAAATAAGTTCGCGAATAATGGAATTCCTGTCATTGTGGGTGAATATGGAACGGTTACACAAAATAAAGATCCTGAAAGTGTAAGACGTTATCTTTCAACGGTTTGTAAAACTGCCTATGATTTGGGCTTTTGCCCTCTTCTTTGGGATGCCAGTGAGCATTATTCCAGAACTGAATGTAAGATTAAGGATACTCAACTTGCAGCGTTTTATTTACAATTTAAAGTTTCTGCTTCGCCAACCAACACACCAACAAAGATACCTACAAACACACCTACAAATACGCCAGTACCAACTTCAGCTAATCCTGAGGATATCAATGGAGACAGGTCCATAAATATGTCAGATGTCATATTAATAGCGATGCATTTTAATACAACAATATCAAGCAGTAATTATGACAGAAAATGCGATGTAAACAATGATGGCGCAATAAATATGAGCGATGTCATCAAGATTGCATCAAAATTTAATATAACTTTTTAATTAAAGGGGGGATAATTATATGAAAAGTAAACGTTTGTTAGTTTTATGGGTTTTAATTGCAGTAGTGTGTACCACTGCAATCGTACCTATGATGGTAGTCAACGCAAGCGCTCCTGCCGGGTGGAGAAACCTTCCTGATTTTTATGTTTTCAAAGACAAGATAAGTGGGTGGTCCGGTTGTGGCGCAGGCGAATTGGAAACCATAAACAGTAATTTGCCTGTTGACACTCAAGTTACATATCAAAATCTACCTTCTTTGAGATTTAATCTTCAAACGAAGCTTACAGGTGGATGGATGTCGGTCGTAGTTTGTATGGCTGACTGGAATTGCCATGATGTAACTCAATATGTTCCGAACGGATATCTGGAGTTTAATGTGAAAGGCAAAAATGGTGGAGAAAATTTTAAAATCGGCGCAGTTGACCACGTATGCGAACGACCTTCGGGTGTTGAGAAGACAATAACAAAATCTGTATCAAGTTACAGTACAGTTACTACTTCATGGCAACATGTAAAGATACCATTAAAGGATATTTTAGATCCATCCCTTGGCATGGATCCATACAATGCAAAGGCTATCGTTCTCGACAGAGTAACTGATGATCCCTTTTGTGTCTGGATAAATCAACTTAAAATAACTTCTCCGGATAAAGAAAAAGGATTTCCTGCTATTAAAGTAAATCAGGTGGGATTTACAGAAACTTCTGAGAAGTATGCCCTTGTTTCAGGTTTTGAGGATGAATTAAAGGCTGTTGCAGGGACCCAGTTTCAGGTGAAGAAGGTTTCTGACAACTCGGTTGCTTATACCGGACAGTTGGTTCTCGTTGCGGATTATGACGCAAATGATTCAGGAGAAAGGGTTTTAAAAGCTGTATTTACCGACCTTAAACAAACGGGTGATTACTATATTACGGTCAGTGCAGACGGTATAGATAAGTCTCCAAAATTTAAAATAGGTAACGATTCTTTCAAATCTTTATTGGTTGACGCTTCAAAATACTATTATTATCAACGCGCTAATATTGACCTTGCGTCTCCCTATTGCGCTGATTATCCAAGAAAGGACAAGTCGCCTCAAGATTTTAATTGCGCCTTAGCCTCCAATTCATCGATTACAAAAGATGTATCAAAAGGATGGTACGATGCTGGCGATCCTAACAAGTATGTAATTACCGGGGCGCAGTCAGCATCAAATCTATTAAGCGCTTATGAGATGTACCCGGAGGTATTTTATGATAAGCAGAATAATATTCCTGAAAGTGGAAACGGAGTTCCTGATATACTTGATGAGGTGAGATGGGAACTTGAGTGGATGTTGAAAATGCAAGAAGCTGCAAGCGGTGGGTTTTACTGCTGTGTCGCATTTACAGATAACTTTTCAAGCGGCCAAAGGGTTATAATGGATAAAAAAGACAGTACCGGGAATATAAAATCCACAAATGATACTGCAGCTGCAGTTGGAGTTTTAGCTCAGGCTTCAATGATATATTCTAAGTATGATTCAGCTTTTGCCAAGAAATGTTTAGATGCTGCTAAAAGCGGTTGGGCGTTTCTTCTCCAGAATCCCAATAATATTAAAGCTCCGGGCGGAGCTTATCCTGCAGACAACGATGAATGCTCAAGGTTCTTCGCTGCAGCATCTTTATATAGGGCTACTGGTGATTCAAGTTGTAATGATTATGTTAAGGCAAATTATAATAAAGTTTATGCAAGTGAGTCCGGAGATGGGTCTTTTGGTTGGGAAAATGGATTTTACAGTTATATGAAAGCTAAAAACCGTGACAGTAATGTTGAAAGCTGGTTTAAAGATAGTTTCACCAAATGGGCAAATAACAAACTAAATAGATCCAAAAACAATCCTTGGGGTAATGTAATTGAAAACGGTAATTATTACTGGGGCAGTAACAGCGTAATACTCGGTTGTCCCAGGGAAGTTTTACTTGGATCAGCAATTTTTGGAACTAATTCTGATGATATTAACAAGATGGCGCGTTCTTCATTAAACTGGATTCTGGGAGCTAATCCTATGAGAAAGAGCTTGGTATCCGGATATGGTGACTATTGTATTAAAGAAATATTCACTACGTGGAGTGAGGATGGATTAGCAGGTATCCCCAAGGGAATTATGCCGGGAGGTCCTAATAAATATAATGGCGCAAACATATCGATATTCCCTGCCAAATGCTATATGGAAAGCGCCGCTGAATTTACTACAAATGAACACACTCTTGGATGGAATTCCCTTCTGGTGTTTATGGCTGCATTTGCTAACAGTACATCAACATCTACACCTCAAAATAGCGCTGACTTGGACAATGACGGAGTTGTTAATATGAAAGATGTTATTCTTTTAGCAAAGGTATTTAATTCGGTACGCGGAGACAACCAGTATATTGCATCTTACGACTTAAACAGTGATGATTCAATAAATATGTTAGATGTAATAATTATTGCAAAAGCATTTAATACTGTCATTACCTGAGGTTTATAAAATTAATATTTAATATCCTGAGAAATAATCATGGTTGTTTTGGGGCAGTTTTTCATTTGAATATTTATATTTTTCTTTTAGCCGTTGAAATGCTTCTACTTCTACCAAAGGAATGTGATAAAATTAAATATAATATTTTAATGAATATTATATTTTTCTTGTGTTTGATTCAAATGAATATTCGTTATCGCAAATCCCCTTTATCTATTGAATAAATTTACATTTATAGGGAACTGTAGCATGCTTTGAACATGTTATGCAAACCTTGATGCAGATTTAAATAGATTAAAAACTTAAGAAAGGAATGGAAATCACATGGAAATTTGTATTGGTAAAAGTATCAGAAAGGTATTGATGGCGGTGACTGTCATGGCAGTTTTATTAAACACATTCGTAATGCCAAGTTTGGTAGAAGCCTATGGACCATCTACTATGTTCAAGCCGTCGACAGGAGTTCCGGCACCGGGAGCTTTGTATGCCAGAGCGATGCAGGCAAGTAACGGTAAGATGTATGCAACTTTTGAACAGTACACAACCGGGGTATCGGTATTCCCCATCTATGAAAGCGCAAACAACGGTCAAAGCTGGACAAAGGTAGGCGATGTGAAAGATACGCACAAGGGAGTAGGAATGAGGTGGGAGCCCCAACTCTATGAACTGCCTCAGCCAATAGGCAATATGCCTGCGGGGACACTCCTTTGCGCCGGTCTTGTTCTTCCCTATGACCGTTCTTTCTGTGAAATCGATTTGTATAAGAGCAACGATTCAGGCAGGAACTGGTCCTTTGTCAGTACTATAGCAGTGGGAAAAGTTGCAACTCCTGGCAATGATCCAGTTTGGGAGCCATTTTTACTTGTTGATAATAACAAGCTTATATGTTATTACTCGGACGAGCGTGATTCTGCCTATAGTCAGAAATTGGTCCATCAGACAACAACTGACGGTATTAATTGGGGCAGTGTGGTTAATGACGTTGCAATCAGCAACCAGAGACCTGGTATGGTTGAGGTAGCCAAAATGCCCAACGGGAACTATATTATGACCTATGAAATCGTAGGTACTGGCGGCGCATACTATAAAATTTCCTCAAACCCTGAAAGTTGGAATGCAAAAGACGCTGGAACCTGTTTTGACTCAAAAGGCAGTAGTCCCTATTGCGTTGTTATGAACGGAACAGTAATTTTGAGCAGCGCCGGAAACAATAATCTCTATACAAATACCAATAATGGCACAGGCGGTTGGACACAGATAAGTTGCGTTATCGGCTCATGCTACTCGCGATGCCTTGTACCGCTTAGCAACGGGCGCTTATTTGTGATTGGAGCGGGCTGGAACGGCAGTGGTTTAAATAGTGTTACATATGGTGATATGGCCGGTCCGGTCGGTCCAGCGACGTCTACACCGACCAAAGTTACAAATACGCCTACACCAACCAAAGTTACAAATACCCCTACACCGACTAAAGTTACTATAGCGCCAACTTCAACCCCGACTCCTACTGTTTCAACAGGAGATTTGAACAAGGATGGTGTAATAAACATGGCAGATGTTATTTTACTAGCAAATGTGTTTAATAGTACAAGAGGCGATTCAAAGTTTGTTGATGGATACGATTTAAATAGGGATGGAGTGATAAATATGGCAGATGTTATATTTATTGCTGGTAAATTCAATACAACTGTTAAAAATATTTAAAAAAATAAGAATGATTATATAAATCGCGAAAAAGAATTTTACATAAGCAAATGAAGTTAAATCAACTTCATTTGCAACAGTAATTTTGCATTTTTCGCGATTTATGAATTAAGGTATATTTCGAAAGTTATCTTTATATTCGTCTTGGGAAAGTATCAAATTTCTTATTGTGGGTATATTATCGCTAAGCCATTTACCCACATACTCTTTATCAAGATTCTCCAAATTCCTTAATTGTACCCAAATTAGCTAAGCTGATTCTTTAATATTATAAAAACGGGAGGATTATAAAATGATAAGAAAAAATCGAAATTCTAAAGCGTTACTTGTTATGACACTAGTAAGTACAATGCTATTTTCTTTGTTCCCATCATCAATATCAGTTAATGCAGCGACTACAACTGCCACTATTAATGTTAGTGCTGGCGCTGTAAATTCGACAATTCCAGATACCTTCTATGGGTCTAATCTTGCAGCTTGGACAGGCAATGAAGATGGCGCAAATTTATTAAAAAATGAATTTACTAAAGCTACGAAGAGGAATTTATTCAGATGGCCTGGTGGATCTTGGGGTGATGCTTACATATGGGATGATATGGAAGTCGGAGGAAATGGCTGGATTATAAGTTACACAGAATGCCTGGATTATTTAAATAAAGTAGGAGGCACCATGCAGCCTATTGTTAATTGCGGCGGGGTATGGAATGGTGTTCAACACACAAATGCAGAAGCTGTTGCCAAAGCAGCTGCATGGGTTAAAGATATGAATATAACCAGAAAACTTGGAGTTAAGTATTGGGAAATTGGTAATGAGATGTATGGGTCATGGGAAGCTGGATATGCATCAGGTGGCAAGGATTATGCCCAAAGATACTGCAACTTTTACAAGGCTATGAAAGCTGTTGATCCATCTATCAAATGTGGAGCAGTTGGAGTTGAGACGGAAAGTGGATGGAATAATTGGATGGCAACAATGTTCACTGAGTTTAAAGCTCAGGGGATAATACCTGATTTTATAACAATTCATATTTATCCTACAATTAATCAGAGTGTAAGTCCAGCTAATGATGCTGCTTGTTTAAATGCTGTTAGTAACGTCAAAGGTTATACTGACAGTCTTAACGCTATGGTTTCAAAGTATTTTGGAGCTTCATATGTTGGAAAAATAGAATATGCTATGACTGAATTTAGTTCTACACCTTCTGATCATTTGTATGTGGATGCCATGTTTAATTCCCAGTTTTTTATGGAATGCGCAAAAAATAAATGGGCTATCGCAAATCCATGGATGGATGATGTATGGTACAATTCAGGATATGTAACACCTACTTACTATATATATCCTTTCCTTCAAGAAAAATTCGGACGTCAGTTGGTAACAGCAACTTCAAGCGATTCAATGGTTCGTTCATATGCTGCTAAGGATAACGATGGAAATCTGACATTGTTCCTTATAAATAATTCTCCTTCTGATACAACTACAGCAAATATAAACATTTCCGGGTTTAATTCTTCTTCATCTGGTGAAAAGTGGACAATTGAACCTACCTATACTGGATTTAACAGTCAGATTCCCAATTCTTCAACTAATCAGGAATGGGATGATCTGAAAATAAATGGTGTAGTACACCCTGATATACGCAAATTAGACGATCAAGTTGCTTCTTCAATAATATCAACAGGGAGCTCCTTTTCAGTGAACATGCCATCAAGTTCTATGGTTTTTATAAAACTACTTCCTGAAGGGAAAACTCCTGTACAGAAGGTTGTGTCGACTCCTGCATCTTTGGTGGTCTCAAATCCTCCATCAACAACAGGTCCTATTAAAATACAATATAAATGTAATGAAACAGGAAATTCAAGCAGTTCTGTTCGATTCAGTTTTAATGTTGTCAACACATCAAATAAGGAGGTTTCTTTAGATGACTTGGTTGTAAGGTACTGGTATACAAGAGAGGGACCACTTGGATGGGAATCATTCAACTGTGATTATTCAGAAAAAACACCAAAAACATCAGTCACCGGAACGTTTTACAATATATACAGATACTTGGATATTCGTTTGGGATCAGGAACTATTCCAGCAGGCGGGACTTCTGGTGAATTCCAAATAAGATGGAGTTATGGTGATAGTTCATCTATCAATCAAGCTAACGATTATTCCTTCACACCATCAATAAACAGTTTGACTGATTATATGAAAATGTCACTTTATCTAAAAGGTGATTTGATATGGGGTACTGAACCTGCGGGATTAAGACCACCAAAGCTTTTAAGCGGGGTAAATACAGCTACACCTACTCCAGTTCCAACACCAACTTCTACTTCTACATCAATAGTTAAATTAGCTGATCTAAATGGAGACAAAGTAATAAATATGGCTGATGTTATTCTTATGGCATCTGCGTTTAATGCTGTCTCAGGAGATGAAAAATATAAATCTGCATATGACTTAAACAGCGATGGCGCAATAAATATGTCAGATGTAATAATTATTGCTGCCAAATTCAATACAACTGTTTAAAATATTTTGAAAAAATAAGAATGATTATATAAATCGCGAAAAAGATTTTTACATAAGCAAGTGAAGTTAAATCAACTTCATTTGCAACAGTAATTTTGCATTTTTCGCGATTTATGAATCAAGGTATATTTCGAAAGTTATATCCATATGTTTATATTCATCTTGGCAAAGTATCAAATTTCTTATTGTGGGTATGTTATCGCTAAGCCATTTACCCACATACTCTTTATCAAGATTCAACTTATATGCCGTCCCCTTTTGAACTGTTAAAAACTATGGTAAATTTATTCCCCCAACATTTCGCATTATATAGTAGTTGCTCTCACCTGTTAACGTCTTCCACCCTAAACAGTCTTATGCATTCTTTACATATAAAGCAAGACCCCCTGTTTTGATTTCGGTATACATACCTTGAATTTTTACTATTGCACTTGGGACATGTAAGCAGGTAAATAAGCACCTGATGTTGCTAAGGTTGATTTTAAAAATCTATCTCCACCATCTACTTCGGAATAATGGAATTTGTCGGTTTTGAATTTTATAAATTGTGGTAGCATTTGTGTATGTAATTTTAAAACAACGATTACTTTTTGTATGCTATTTTGCCTCCCTCGAGTCAGGCCTAAGAAAGTATCTGATAAAACCTTTATCGTATACTTTATGCGTATCAAGTTTTATGTACTGGCTTAATATAAGATAAAACCATTAATATTATAAACAACAATAACGGAATAATCATTAAAAATGCTAATTGATTGATTAAAAACTGTGAGAGTAATTTATTTCTTACTGGCCATTGAGTTGGGTTACAAAAAACAATTACAGTTTCAAGTACTATATTCATGAGAAACCATACACCTATAAAAATATTAACCTTTTTTGCAACTTGACTTATTAATTTATTTTTAAATATGATTAATACAAAGCAGCAAAAAATTTGACTTAAAAATGATATGAAAAATGAAATCCTTACGAGTAATAAAACTGATGTTGGCACTTCCCAATCCGGTCCTCCTTGAGCAATGCTAAGCGCTAAAATACAGAAAATACTAGCAATAGTTAAAAAAGCAAAAGATATTCTGTACATACTTAGAGTCTCCTGTCTAATGATATCTTTAAAAAAGTTACTTACAATTATATCATAGTGTATTTCATTGGGCTAACCATTACCAAAATAGTATCCAATAAAAAGGGTGCTATTGAAATATTTATCATATATAACAAAGAAAACAGAACTTCTACGTCTATCAGGAAAGCCGTTAAGGAATATCAGGGGGATCTAAGAAAAGAGCTTCATAAAATCATAACCCATATCCTTGACTTAAAAAGAACATGAGAGAAGTTCTGGCACAAAAAACAATGAACGATATTGAAAAAGACGGGGCATTATCATAAATTCAGATTACATGACAAGGTGTCCGGATATTTCCGGTTTGCTGTCCGGATGTGCCGGAATATGCATATATAGCTATTTCTTGTAGACCTTGTAAGGGTATGGTATAATTATTATATTAATAAATAAATTTTTTATTGAAATTCTTTCAGTATTTATTTAAATGTAAGTCAAAAAATATTTTCCCACCATTATTTAAATTGTATATACAAATATGAAGGAGGTATAAGCATGAAAAATCTTATTCTCATATTTTTTGCATGTTTGTTAATTGTCAATTCTATTACTACAGTTGAAGGTGCTCAAACAAAATTGGTTGAGATAGATCCAAAAGATGAAATTGTTTTTTCAGATGGTAATAGTACACTCATTAAAACACACAACCAGGACAAATATAATAATGCTATTTCAGTCGATGCGAGTGTTTCACCAATACAGACATTTTTAGTAAGTAATGACTGCTTTTTAAGAAAGGTTGAAGTTAAATTATATTCAAACCAAGAAGCAAGTAGTAGTAGTAGTAGTCTTGGTGATATAATATTGGAAATAGTTGAGGTGAATTCGTCACAATTCAAAGTACTCTCTTCAATAGTTAAGAATAAAAATGAGATTCCTAGGCGTGTTGAAAATGTTGAACCAGAAAATATTGTATTTAATATAAATCCTGGCATTCCTTTAAAAGCAGATACGACCTATGGAATTAGGCTTAAAAGTCCTGATTCAAAAAGAGATATGGGGAATGATTGGGGATATGAATGGAGTATTTTTAGTTATGCTTCTCCATTGGAAGATAAATACCAAAACGGTTCAATTTGGTTTAATAATGGTAATACAAGTTATGAATCCTCACATGCTGATGCGGTATTTTCCATTTATGTAAGTACAGGTGTTATAGCATTGGAAACTGGAAACCCAATTATGACTGTTAATGGAGTAAAAAAAGAAATTGATCCAGGAAACGGAACTTCACCTATTATAAAAAATGGAAGAGCATTAATACCAATAAGATCTCTCATTGAGCAACTTGGAGGTAAGATAACCTGGGTTAGTGAAGCAAAGAAATTGACTATAAAATTAAATTCAAAAACTATTCAACTTTTAATAGATAACAAGACTGTCAATATAAACGGAGTAAATAAACAGATTGATGTTTCACCATGTATAATAAATGGAAGGACTTTTATACCTTTAAGACTTGTTGGTGAAAATTTGGGGTGTGAAGTTAACTGGGATTCAAATGAAAAGAAAATAACTATTGTTTATGGAAATTTTGATGCTATATATTCAGGAAATTCATCTTCAAAACCATTAGAAGTTTCAAATTGCGTTAATATCGACTTTGAAGACTTGAGTAGCGCAAGAAGTCAAAGAATTAATTGGTATACTGAAGATGGTCCAATTCCTTATGAAATTAAACAAAATCAAGAATGGTTAAGATCAAAAGGTATGGAAATAACTTGCTACCCTAAATGCAATATAAGTTTAACAAGAATAAGTAGCTCTTATGGTGATACAGGTTTTATGATTGGAATTTCCAATCCAGATTTTACAGACAGCTTACCAAGTAGTGAATTGAAAGAAATAATGACTTTAAATTTTATTCAATCTCCAATAAAATCTGCTGAAATTGAATTTGCTTCAGAGCCAACAAAATCAGTTGGTAATCAAGAATCTATGCTAAAAATTGAAGCGTATGATGCGAATAATAATCTTATAAAAACAGACTTGTTTAGCTTTAAAGGGATTATAAATGGAGTATTTTCAACAAAGAAGTACAAATTTGAATCAGATACAAAATTTTCAAAGTTAAATATAACATCTAGTAGTTGGGCAAGTAAAGGGGTATTTATTTGCAGTATCAATTATAATAAAGAATAGCTGACCCGTACACCATTTTACTGACACAAGAACTTAGATTTATAGCTTTTCCGCAAGATGAACAAATGTTTGCAGAGGATATTATTGAAATACACCCGAATTTTTTGATAAAACTGATGAAGAAGGGTTGATTGAGGATTTAAGACGGGAAAAGGAGATATTCTTTTGTGAGATTAATAAATTAAATTAACTCAATATTAATTATTATTTAATAGGCCAGATTCAATAAATGTCTTGGGCTCTTGCTTTATCTAAATTTGTAAAACCTCTATGCTGAAAACTAGCGGAGAATATCAGAGCAACAGCGACTACTTTTTATATTGTTTCAAAACAGGTATAGCGGAAATGCTACACCGTAAATTTTGAATCTGGAAACCAGCAGAAAATATCAGGGGGCAGTGACAAATATAGTTTGGAGCTAAAAAAGTTCGCCACGGCGAACTTTTCCTTATATACCCTTTTATTTTTATAGCATGTTCGAGCAACATATTTATTGCCTGCTTTAGATACGCACCCCGATAGGCACTTAACTGTGCAATCTGGGCTTTAGGCTCTTTCTTTTGTCAAGAAACAAATGTCATGAGTTCTTACTTTTTTTGGGAAACAGCTGGAATTTCAACATCAATTACCACTCTTAATCTGTTCAACAAATCAAGCCCAATAAGCCCCATAATTTCGCCTTTGGGGTCAATATTTCCAAAATCCATTTCTACATTTTCCAGAACTTTGTCCCCAATTTTTATTTCATCTACAATTCTATAAAAGAACTTCATTTCACCGCCAATTCCTTTAGCTTTTAAAACCTTGTCAGAAGCACTAGGCATAATTCCCAAGTCCTCAACAAAAGCTGAATTCATGATTGACTGAGCTGCTCCAGTGTCAATCACAACATTTTTTAAGACTTTTGACTTTCCTTTAAAACGAACAGTCAAATCAGTACAAATGAGCATATCGTAAATATATACCTGCATCTTATCTTACCACCCTGAATCCAAATATATTTCTGATTTCAACATAAATTTCATCTTGTGACGTATGATAAACGACCTCGTTTTCGGTACATTTCACCAGTTCGCGCCCTGCTTCAAGATCTGTTGCAATGGTCGAAATTACTTCCATATTGTCAATATATTCTTTGTTATCCTCAACATGTTTTTCCAAAATGTTAAGCTTAACCCACAGATTTGGAAATTTTTCTCGTACTTCCTTCCAAGTCATAAAGCCACCGCCTTTCAAGTATTATTATATCAAATTTCAAATAGGATTACCCGAAAATTACGAATTATATTAATCTTCTTTTTTGAAAGACTTAAAAGACAGCTAGCGAAGTGAGTCCATGATTTTATTCATTGATTTCCAGTCCTATGAAAATCGAAGCAAAACAGCGGAATACCATAGTAAAAAGGCAAAAGAAATAATGAATGATTTTTCCCAATTTAGTTATTTGGTATTACGAACAGCTTCAGAGTTGTCTTTGTAGACTCTTACGTAGAGAGTCTTTATATCCTATAATATTGCGTTATAAAATACTTTTTCAGCTTTTTTTCAGAAATTATATACCTTTTTACACCTTTTCAAACATAAATATATCTGTTTACTGGTCACTTTCTTCTGGGATAATCATGCAATAGCATCCGATTCTCATCGTCCGAAACTCTGTTAAATCGTCGTGATTTCGTTCTCGAGAATCCGAAAATATTTCCAGGATGATCCTTAGCAACACTTTTCTCAATAAAAAAAGGCCTTCAGGTTACTTCACTGGAAGCCTCAATCAAAATCAAAAAAACAGGTCAATATCTTCTTTACTACAATTTTATAATACTTATATTTGAAAAGTAGTGACAAAAATCACTGCTTTCTGAAATTTTTACCACTACGCAAATCACCCTATGCAAATGCCATAAAACCCTATATCCATATAAAGAAATTGTAAAAGCCAGCATCTAATGACGCTGGCTTTGTATTTGGTTATCTATATATGGCATTTTCTTGTTCTAATTCAGCTTGAAGAATTCAACATCATAGTTAATTTGCTGCTGTACCCCTGTCTTGCTATAGACCCCCTTCAACGTAACGCTAAAGCTATCTCCAGCATTTATCTTATCGATGTCCGGTCGGAATATAACGCAAAAAGGAACTCCATATCCCATAGCGTCAACGTTGAAATATTTTCCTTTTAAATCCTTATTAGTTGAGTCAAAATTCCACACCTTTCCATCACTATTCCGAACGAGGGTGACACTTATTGTGCTAACCTTGGTTTTATCATACTTGTTCGGATTTAATGTAATTGACCAGGCATCTGATGAATCAAACAAATCTATAGGAAATATTCTATTTGGCCATAAAATACAATTATAGTCAAAGCTTTCACTTCTATTGATGCTCACTTTACTGTCAAATACCTTCATTGCTGAGTACGCAGTTGGATAATAACCAGATGTTTGTGTGTCCGCATATCCAAACCCTGTCTTTTTTAACGCAGGATTCAGAATCCACCTTCTATGACCAATGATTGCGATATTGTATTCATCACTGTCACCCATATACATCTTTACTGTATTATATAAATTGAATATGTTTCCGCCTGCAATATTGCTGGAAGATGTGGCAGCATAGCCCCTATCATAAAAATCCTTGGGCATATCGGAAGGCTGCGATGGCGTGTGTGATAATACGTCATTAGCTGCCAGTAAAGTTGCTCCATATTGTTCATCCGCGCACAATGTGTCATCCAATATCAAATCATTAGGTACTTTGGATAAAGCTCTGCAGAAATTTGCCATATTGAGACCATCCTGCAAAAACTCTGTCTTTAATTTACCTGTTGCATATGGCAAGATTACGCTTGGCTTTGTATCATACGCTTCATTAGTCCACTTGGGCTTTAACTGGCTCCATAAGGTGTTGATCTCATCTTTGCTGAAGCAAGGCAGATTTATTTCAGGTGACACTGTCGGTGTAGTTGTTGGTGTAGTTGTTGGTGTAGTTGTTGGGACTATTGTTTGGGTGGCTGTAGGTGTGGCTGTTGGCGCTTCAGTGGGTGTATTGGTAGGAGTTTGACTATTGATTTGTGTCGGAGATATGTAGGGATCAATTGGAGGATAAGAGTCCGAAGTTGCATTAAAATGCTTCGCAATAGCCACAATATCAGCCATATTGATTGCGCCGTCTTTGTTCAGATCAATGCCCTCTATGTATTCTGTATTTGCTGTTGTCATATTAAATCTTTTTGCAATCTCCATCACATCAGCCATGTTTATTGCCCCATCCTGTGTGATGTCCCCAGCCCACAGAATGATAGGTTTATTCTCAGATGATAGCTGTACATTTGATAAAATACCTATATTCTTTATCTTTCTGCACAAATAACCGGCTTTACTGATGGTAAGTTCAGACAATGTCGTTCCCTGTCCTAATCCTTTAAGCTCAAAATAACCTTTACTGTCAGATAAAACAGAAAGAGATGTACCTTCGGCGCTTACCTTAAAGCCTTCCAATAATGTTGCGTCGGTAACTGATAAATCAGGCGCAACATAACCTGACAGGCTTAAACTTAAGCCAGACTCAGCAGGTTTGGCTGAATAAACGGGTGATGCAGCTGCCTCAGCATATGATCTGATATCAGCATTGGAGTGAAAATTTTCCTGAATTATTATATTCAGTCCCATACTTAATAAAACAGCAGCCGTTAATGAAACGACTATTTTTCCAGCCTTATGTAGGTTAAACATTCTATTCCCCTCCTCTTTAAATAGTTTTTAAAACATTCGGATTAATAAATATTCAATGCTCTAAAAAGAATTCATCCCTATATCTATACTATCAAAAATAAACCATATTTAATACACTTCAATAAAAACTTATAATATCTATAATTCTACCTACTAAAATAAAGGTTATCGAACTGTTTAGCTTATCAGCTCTAGTTGTATAGAATAATTAATGACATAAAAGGAATTGACTCAAATGAACAGGGATGTTGTAATCGAAATTTTAAAGATAAGCCTCGTCATACTTGTCCCTAGCCCTTAGAATTTAAAGAGGCGTTCCTGATGACAGTTTGATAAACCGTTGAGAGGAACGCCTCTAATGGAATTATATCGCGAAATTTTTTACAACCCAACCCTTAGAAATACCCCGCAAATAAGATTCCACCTATACTTTTGGGGTCTCCATTAAGAGAAAAATACTTGCCCCTATAGCTTATATACTTGTCGGTAACAATTACCTTTTCCACACTTCCATTTTTGAACTTAAACTCAAAAGATGTTATTGCTTTAACATTTTTAGGTACTCTACCTGTTTCAATTTCTTTTCCCGCATAAGAGCGGATAACCCTTGCGCATTTGTAAACCTGCTTTTGCGCTTCGCCTTGTTCACTTCCAACTTTGACTTTCACCGCGTTAAGAAGATAGTTAAAGCCGTCATTAATATTAAGTTCATTTGCAGGTATCAGATTTTTAATGTATTGGACAAACTCCCGGTTCACTTTCAGGAATTTCACAGGCGCCCCTTCACGTTTTAAACCATAGTAATCCAATTTCTCCGTGGGAATCAGAATCATAATGGTATCCTCGCCGGTGACAATGAAATTGTACTTGCAGTAAGAGGCTCTATATAACTTATCTTGAGGATCTGCCGAATTTTCGTCAATGTAATAATCATTCTTCCCAGTTAAAAACTGTAATGTGTAGAAAGGATACATCGCCTCTCTGTAAGTAGTAAGCCCACCGTCATTAACCTCATAGCCTGTTACTCCTTTAAGATTGTCTGAGAGTTCCTTTCTCTGCTGCTGATTTAATCTAACTTGCTTATCGATATCCAGAGCATTCAGAGTCAAACCATCCCAGTCTTTTATTTCATCTTTTATTTTTTGAGTCAGCATTTTAAGGTCAATATCTGGGTTTGCAATTTTTACAGCTTCTTCGGATGTAAATGTAAAATGAATGTCTTTTGTATTGACCCAACCTGCAAATCCGTTGAACGAGCCACGGATATAGGACCAATTGCTGTTACTCTTTTGTTCATCAATAGTTACCGGCGCAACATCATATTTTATTACATTATCCACAGGTAAAGGATCTGAACTTGAATCTGGTCTATCATATAACCTGACGGGTTTGATTAAAAATCCCTGGTTTACCTTTTGATCAGATTTGTATTGAGTATAATCGCTGTTTTTTATCCAGCCTATGTCGCTATAATCCTCCATAGCCCTTCCGGAAGTGATCCGCGCCACACTCCATTGCCCATCCTTCTGTACAACATTTATTAAATTTCCCTGATTTGCTATGGAAACTGTCGGGCTATTCTCATCCGGCAGTTGTCTAAGACGTATAGTTCCGTCATTTTTGGCCTTGCCGGTTATTACATAGTTAAACTGGACTGCATCGTTAATAGAGCATTCTTCAAATATAACTTTATGCTCATATTTCATTCCGATTGAATCAAAATACAACCAGAATTCAGTCTGGTTTTCCGGAAGCTGACGGGTTTCTCGGTCATCAGTAAGTTCCGGCGCAAGTTTGGCAAGGTACCAGCCTCCATTTCCACCATTTACCGTATACATTCCGGTTACCTGAATAACTCTGCCATAAGGTAATTTTATTAGATTTTCATAATTTTCCCCAGGTCCCTGCTTGCCCCATACTTCCTTTTTAACATAGGTATTGAAATACATGGGAGTAACTTTTTCTTTTAGAAGGGCTTCTTTTGTATTCTCGTGTTCCTCAAGGGTACCGTCTTTGTAAAGATAAAAGTGTTTCACGTTTGTTTTGCCGGCTTCCAGCCATATTTTGCTGTTGCCTCTGTTTAATATCGTCGCATAGTCATTTTGTGTTACTTTTGCTACATCCATTTTCTCGTAATGGTCACTGTTCCATCTGTATATCCATACAAATGACGGTATTATGCCTACTGATGTGGTAACCAGTTCAATGTTTCCATCATTGTCAAGATCCATAATCTCTGT
>JAUZPS010000249.1 GCA_030705945.1 Bacillota bacterium | reverse complement strand
TTTAGATAAAAAGCAATTAATCTTTTACATTTGCCTATCACAAAATAACGTTAAAGCGTTCGTTATTTTGCTCCGTCAAATGTAAGATTAATAGTGCTTTTTATATAGATAGCGAACTATAAAACTAGTTTTATACTATTAAAATTTTATTTCTTATAGCTTAATGCGACTCCGTCTCCCACAGGTAAAATGCTTGTCTCAAGCTCATCGCATTCGCATATGGCATTTAAAAAATTTCTCATTCTCTTAACTATAGTCTTCTTTCTTCTTACCACCAAATCATCGTTTGCTATCATACCTTTGTACAGAACATTATCTGAGAATAAAAGACCTCCGCTGTTTAGCATCCTCAGGCATTCCGGAAGAAACTCAGGATATTGCCCCTTAGCGGCATCAAGAAATATCATATCATACTTCTTGTCAAGAAGCTTTAACACCTCAACAGCGTCTCCCGCAATCAGGCTTATAGTATCTTCAAGACCTGCTCTTTTAAAGTTAGCCTTTGCCCTATCAATCATAAGCTCGTACCTATCAACTGTTTCAATCTTTCCGCCAGGTTCGAGGACTTTTGAAAGCAATATTGCCGAATAACCAATAGCCGTCCCAACCTCCAATATCCTCTTAGGTTTAAGGAGTTTTCCTGTAACCAGCAGTAATTTTGCTACTTCAGGTTGAATAATGGGCACATGATTCTCTTTTGCAAATATCTCAAGCTCTTTTAAAAGACCATCATTTTTTTTAATAGTATTCCTAATATACTCATTGATATAATCATAACAAATCATAAATTTATATTCTCCGGATTTTTAACACATTTATAAAAATTGTGAGGCGTTTGCCTCACAATTTTGGGATTATTATATTAAGCATTTAAATCATCTTAATTAACCATTTAAAACGTCATTGAAATATTCGTAATTATATTTATTATATAAAAAGCACTATTAATCTTACATTTGACGGAGCAAAATAACGAACGCTTTAACGTTATTTTGCGATAGGCAAATGTAAAAGATTAATTGCTTTTTATATATTTAATTAATATTAATTAAATAATCCATACTTTTTTACCGCTGCCTGATGTTCGCTTAGAGTACTTGAAAACTGGTGAGTTCCGTCTCCTTTTGACACAAAGTAATAATAATCAGTGCTTTCAGGCTCTAAAGCCGCTTCAATTGATTCTTTACCAGGACAGCATATAGGCCCTGGAGGCAAGCCCTCGATTTGATAAGTATTGTAAGGGTCGACAATCTTTGTGTCTGCGTCAGTAAGCTTTGGTTTAACAGCTCCATCTCTGTTTAAGAATATATATTGTATTGTGGCGCAGGATTGAAGCTTTTTAAGGTTAGGGCTTTTACTCCTAAGCCTGTTGTAAAATACACCTGCAATAAGTCTTCTTTCTTCATATTCCTTAGCTTCTCTTTCAACAATTGAAGCAAGTATAACAACCTGTTTTGGCGTCAAGCCCAATGCTTTGGCTTTATCGTAATACTCAGGTTTGAATATCTCGTCAAATCTTGAAAGCATTCTGTTGATTATGGCTTTTTCACCGCTTTTAATATCAAAAGTATAGGTATCTGGAAATAAATATCCTTCAAGCCTTAATTCACCCGACGGTATTCCATTGAGGAATTTGTAATCAAATTTCTCATTCGAGGCTAGACTGGCAAATTTTGACTTATCAATAAGCTTTTCCTTGTATAACCTGTCTTCAATCTGTTTAAACGTAAATCCTTCAGGAATTAAAATCTTTTTAGTTATAGGGTCGCTTGAAAGTATTCTCATTATTGTATCGTTATCTAAATTATTGCTCAATATATGAGTCCCCGACTTATAAGTGCCATCATAGCCATTTATTTTTGAAAGCATTTTAAAAATAAAAGAATTTTTAATTATACCGTCATCTGCAAGCTTGTCAATAATTTGAGCTGATGTAGCGCCCTTCGGTATTTCAAACATTATCTTTTTATCGTCAGGTATATTGGGTAAAGGTTTTTCTGTCGATTCATCTTGAGTCTTCAAAACATAATTATACGAAAAAGCAGCGCAAATAAAAAATATAAAGAGTAGAGATAAGAAAAGCGCAAGCCTGCCTATCCACTTTCTCTTCTTTTTTCCTTTATTTGAATTCCCCAAAATTATCACCACTTTACTTTAATATTAAATCAATATTTTTATTTAACCCATCTTACTCCTGTATTTGGCTCTCATTTCTGTATCTAATATTCTTTTTCTCATTCTGATAGTCTTTGGAGTAATCTCTACTAGTTCATCATCCGCAATAAACTCGAGGCATTGTTCAAGACTCATCTGGAGTGGAGTAGTTAATCTCAAAGCCTCATCAGATCCTGACGCTCTCATGTTTGTCACATGCTTTTTCTTGCAGACATTTATTACAATATCATCGGTTCTGGCATTTTCTCCAACTACCATACCTTCATAGACTTTCATCCCCGGATCTATAAACAAGGTTCCCCTGTCCTGAGCGTTGTAAAGCCCATAAGTAATAGCTTCACCGTCTTCCCAAGCAATTATGGATCCCCTCTGTCTTCCGGAAATTTCACCCTTAAAATGCTCATAACCGTGGAATATATGGTTCATTATACCGTTGCCTTTTGTATCTGTCATAAATTCTGATCTATAGCCAATAAGACCTCTGGCTGGAATTCTGAACTCAAGTCTCATATACCCCTGGTTTGCGGAATGCATATTAACCATCTCTGCTCTTCTTGTCCCAAGTTTCTCCATAACAACACCCATAAAGTCCTCAGGCACGTCAATTGTCAGATGCTCAATAGGTTCAAAGTCCTCACCGTTTATTTCCTTGAAAATTACCTTTGGTTTGGACACTTGGAACTCATATCCTTGTCTTCTCATTGTTTCAATAAGTATTGAGAGGTGAAGTTCTCCTCTTCCCGATACTTTAAAGGCATCAGCTGAGTCTGTTTCCTCAACCCTGAGACTTAAGTTTGTTTCAAGTTCTTTAAAGAGCCTATCCCTTAAATGCCTTGATGTTACAAATTGTCCCTCGCGTCCTGCAAATGGGCTGTTATTTACACTGAAAGTCATCGTTATGGTCGGCTCGTCAATTTCGATAAACGGAAGCGCTTCCGGACATTCCACATCGCATATTGTTTCACCTATTGTTATATCGCCAACCCCTGAAACAGATACAATATCGCCAAATATAGCCTCAGATGCTTCAACCCTTTTTAAGCCTTCAAACATATACAATCTGCTGATTCTCATATTGTATAAAGAGCCATCTTTTTTACAGGTTACAGCCTGCTGCCCTGACTTAATTGTTCCTCTTTCAATTCTACCTATAGCTATTCTTCCCACATATTCATCATAGTCAATACTTGAAACCAGAAGCTGTAAGGGCTCTTCAGCCGAACCTTCCGGAGCTGGAACATGTTTCATTATAGTCTCAAACAAAGGCTCCAGATTTTCTTTTTCATCATCTAAATTATAAAAAGCGTATCCATCCTTTGCTGAAGCGTATACTATTGGAAATTCCAATTGGTCGTCGTCTGCTCCCAACTCAATAAATAACTCTAGAATTTCATCCACAACGTCCTTCGGTCTTGCTTCAGGTCTGTCAACCTTATTAACAACAACGATCGGTTTTAAGTTAAGCTGAAGGGCTTTTCTTAATACAAACCTGGTTTGAGGCATTGGTCCGTCGAAAGCGTCAACAAGAAGCAATACTCCGTCGACCATTTTTAAAATACGTTCAACCTCTCCACCAAAATCGGCATGCCCCGGCGTATCTACTATATTAATTTTTGTGCCCTTATAGTTAATAGCTGTGTTCTTTGCAAGAATTGTGATTCCTCTTTCCCTTTCCAGGTCATTAGAATCCATTACTCTTTCCTGCACCTGCTCGTTCTCTCTAAAAATCCCGCTTTGTCTTAACATAACATCAACTAAAGTAGTCTTTCCATGGTCAACATGCGCGATAATTGCAATATTTCTTAAATTTTCTCTTGTACTGTTCACAAAAAAATTCCTTTCTCTTGCAATAAATTTCATATATATCTAATTTGTATAAATTAACAAAATTTAATTCAAATCAGTATAAGTTATGCGCAAAAATTATACCATATTATTTAAATTGATACAAGGTGATAGATTTTTGTGTTTTTTTGTGTTGTTTATGATAAACTTCTAAACTTCCATAAAATATAAGTCATAAATTTTAATAATTTGCAGAATTTAATAACAATAGGAATTATTAAGATTCATCTATCGAAATAAGT
Organism: Bacillota bacterium; assembly: GCA_030705945.1. Lineage (GTDB taxonomy): Bacteria > Bacillota > Clostridia > Acetivibrionales > DSM-2933 > Pseudobacteroides. The sequence goes on along the minus strand of JAUZPS010000249.1, from coordinate 2,862 downwards.
TGCGAAAAAGATTTTACATTAAAAATGCAATATGGATGCGAAATGTTTATTGCAAAATATATAGATAAAAAGCAATTAATCTTTTACATTTGCCTATCACAAAATAACGTTAAAGCGTTCGTTATTTTGCTCCGTCAAATGTAAGATTAATAGTGCTTTTTATATATATTAGAAATTTGAAAAAAATATCAAATGATATATAATATTTATATACCCCTATATAGTATTGGAGGATGTTAAACATGGATGAAAAAAACATAGAAACGAAGGAAGATGTGTTAAAAAGACTCAGACGTATAGAAGGACAAGTTAAAGGAATACAAAAAATGATTGAGGAAGAAAAGTATTGCGTTGATATATTGACACAAATTGCAGCAGTACGCGCAGCGATTAACAAGGTTGGCGGTCTTATATTAGAAAAGCATTCGATGACTTGTATTCAAAATGCAGCTTCAGATGAAGACAAAGAAAAAGTATTAGGTGAACTTGCAAAAACAATTCAAAGTTTCATGAGATTTGCAGAATAGAAATTCAAATTATCTGTTAATTTTTTTTTATTTGTCGCGCCCGGTATGCGCCCACTTTTTATTTTACTCATTTTCAATTCGGAAATGTATTGTTACGCTCTTTAATATACCGGATAATATCCCTTCCAATGGCTTCACAATCAAAATTGTACCGATGTTCAGGGGTTTCTTTAATTTGTTGACACATTTATGAAATAGTAGTAATATATTTGTGTGCATATGCACATAATGGAAGGGTGATTAAATGCCAAGACCAAAGAAATGCAGGATGGTTGGTTTTGTACCTGATAATTCATGCTTTCATCCTCAGATCAACAATGAAGACGAAATAGTCTTAAGTATTGAAGAAGTTGAATCAATTAGACTTTCTGACTATCTTGGATTGGATCAAGATAGCGCTGCGGAAAACATGAATGTGTCAAGAGGAACGTTTCAACGGATTATTAATTCTGGCAGAAAGAAGATAGCAGATGCGCTTGTACATGGAAAGATAATTAAAATTGATGGTGGAAATTATGAGATGTCAGATGCTAAACCCTGCTGTAGAAAACGTATTGGTAATTGCAGTTGTAATGGGTTGAAAAAGTGTGAAAAATGCGCGGAGAATAATTAAAATTAAAGAGGTGTAGGTAAATGAATGATAATGGTTGCAGTTGTGAAAGCTCAAACTGTGGGAGTTCTTGTTCATCAGGAAATTCCAAGAATAGAGCGCATGATTTTATTGAAAAAACTCATGAGTTGAATTCTATTAAAAGGGTAATTGGTGTCGTAAGCGGTAAAGGCGGTGTAGGAAAATCTCTTATAACATCCACATTATCAGTGTTGATGCGTAGGAAAGGTTATAAAGTTGGAATACTTGATGCCGATATTACTGGTCCTTCCATACCTAAACTATTTGGCATTACAAAGAAAGCGGAGGGATGTGAGTTTGGTATTTACCCCCAAAAATCGCATAATGATATCGGTGTTATGTCGGTAAATCTTCTGCTTGAGAAGGATGATTCGCCAGTTATATGGAGAGGTCCTATAATCGCGGGAACGGTTAAGCAGTTCTGGACAGACGTAATTTGGGGTGATGTCGACTATTTATTTCTTGATATGCCGCCCGGAACTGGGGATGTTCCTTTGACTGTTTTTCAATCTATACCACTAGATGGTATTGTTATTGTTACATCTCCACAGGATCTGGTTTCTTTGATCGTAAAGAAAGCATATAATATGGCTAGATCTATGAATGTGCCAATCATAGGTATTGTAGAAAATATGAGTTATTTAAAATGTCCGGACTGCAATAAAGTAATAAAGCTTTTTGGTGAAAGCAAAATAGATTCTATTGCGGAAGATTTAGGCATTAAGGTGCTTGGGAAAATGCCAATCGACCCAAAAATTGCAGAGCTTTGTGATAATGGCGAAATAGAAAAAATTGATAATGAGTACTTAGTGGATGCTGTCCAATATATCGAAAATACTATGAAAATCAATCAAGGGGAGAAATCAATAATGAAAATTGCAATTGCCACAGAAGGACCAAATGTATCAGCGCATTTTGGAAAGTGTGAAAACTTTACCATCGCTGAGATCGAAAATTCAAAAGTAAAAAGTAAAGTTGTTGTAAATACAATGGGTAATCAACATGGATTATTACCGGATTTCCTTTTATCGCATAATGTAAATGTTGTTATTTCTGGTGGAATGGGTGGAGGAGCGAAACAAAACCTAATGTCTAAAGGGATTGAAATAATAACTGGAGCAAGTGGAAGCATTGATGAAGTTATCAATTTATTTTTGAGCGGTGATTTGAAATCAAATAATGCGGGATGCGCAGGTCATGAACATTCCCATGGGCATAGCGATGGTGGAAGTGGATGTAATTGCGGAAATCACTGATATATGAACAAAATCCCAAAAGAACTGAAAATGCCTAAATTTAAGATTTAATATTAATATCATTTTAATTTATATATTTTGCAATAAACATTTTACATCCATTTTTTATATTGCAAAATATATACCTTGATTCATAAGTTGCGAAAAGTTCAGCTTTGATAGTAAAATGCAGACGTATTAACTGCATTTTTAATGTAAAATCTTTTTCGCAACTTATATAGCAAGTATCTTTATTTAAACTCACTTGCTTTTTCCATGATTTCTTTTCTATTGATCAGCTCCGACAGCATTTCAATTAATTTTTTCTAGTATAGATAATTATGCTTTACTATATAAACTGTATCCCCTAATTTATATTGACTTTCTTCGTCAAATTTAATTTCATCACAATACTCATCTGAATTCATATTAGCTCTCCAATCGTTACGAATAACTCAAAGATATTGCT
>JAUZPS010000248.1 GCA_030705945.1 Bacillota bacterium | reverse complement strand
TATTATTTTAACTTTTAAAACGTTATCGTCTGTGATCAATCTATCAATATCTCTTCCAATTTTCCAACCAAGCTTAAGATAATTATAAATTATCTTCTCTTTCCCATAAGAGTCAGAAATAAAGACATAATAAATGTTTTTTAACGCTTGAATTGAAATCTTTTCCTTTATTGATGCGTAGACTTTTGTAAACTTCTCAATATCGGTAAAGACAGAATAGTTTTGTTCGAAAATGCAAATCTGTGAACATTCTTTTTTATGTATAATATTATCTGGTGTTTCGTGGCGGTAATAAGAATCATATATAGCTGTAAGGAAACCTTCGAAACTACCATCATAAACATAGTTATTCAACTTATACCCTCCTGATATGAAATGGCTGCAAGAATATTAATGATGTGGGAAAGTTGAGTAGCTATCTATAATTTCCTTGCATGCCGGAATATACAACGTTATTAAAATAAGTAAAGATTGAAATTTGCTCCGTATAACCTGCTTTGTTTAATGCCTTGTTAGAGCGCAATTCATCTTTTATAGATATTTCGTTATGAGCCTTGCCATAAAACTTTCCTTTGCATGTTATAAAATGCTTAGCTCTTTTTAGAACCACTCCAATCTTCTTAAGATCATCATATCCTAAGGAACAAAGTTTTCTGGAAGAAATTATTGTTTGCGCAGATTTTACACCTATTCCAGGAATTCTTAAGAGAGTGTGGTAATCTACTTTGTTTATTTCTACAGGAAACTGGTTCAGATTTCGTATTGCCCAGGATGATTTTGGATCAAGTTCAAGATCAAAGTCCGGTCTATCTTCATCTAAAAGCTCATTTGATGAAAACCCATAGAACCTAAGAAGCCAGTCCGCCTGATAAAGCCTGTGTTCCCTTAATATGGGCGGAGGGCTGCTTTTTACCGGCAAATTAGGGTGCTCAACGACAGGTACATATGCTGAGTAATATACTCTTTTAAGATTAAATTGTTTATAAAGGTTCTCTGAAAGTTTTAGAATCCTAAGATCATGATCCGGGGTAGCGCCTACTATAAGCTGAGTGCTTTGACCTGCAGGAACGAAGGTTTGTCTATTGTTAAAAATCTTATTTTCTTCCTTTAATGTCGCAATAGTGTTTTTAATAAAATTCATTGGCTTTAATATCGAATCTTTGTCCTTGTTGGGAGCAAGAAGTTTTAAGCCCTCATTTGTCGGGAGTTCGATGTTTACACTCATTCTGTCAACATAAAGCCCAGCCTCGTGAATAAGTCTGAAATCTGCGCCTGGTATAGCTTTTAAATGAATATAACCATTAAAATGGTATTCTTTTCTTAGAATTCTAACTGTTTTTAACAGCAATTCCATGGTATAATCCGGATTCTTTACTACTCCAGAACTTAAAAAAAGCCCTTCAATATAATTTCTGCGATAAAAATTTAATGTCAGTAATGCAACTTCTTCGGGTGTAAAGGAAGCTCTTTGAGTATCATTGCCGCATCTGTTGACGCAATATGCGCAATTATAGATACATTGGTTAGAAAAAAGCACCTTTAATAATGATATACAACGTCCGTCCTCTGACCAGCTATGACATATACCGCTCTTATGACTATTGCCCAAACCGCCTGGAGTGTTTTTGCGGTTGCTTCCGCTTGAAGAACAGGATACATCGAATTTGGCTGCAGCAGACAAAACTTCTAATTTAGTCTCAAGCTCCATCTAGTCACCTCGTAAGTCTATGGTTTTATATTAAATACTTTGGCTATAATCCCTTTAAGTACCATATTAATAATACCACATAATTAACCAAAAATCAAACATATGTTCGTTGATGTGTAAAAAACTGAAATTGTTTATTAATTCTGCGCCTTTACAAATTTTGAAATTAAATCAACCGCTATAAAAGACTATGTTTGGGTTGATATTGTTATTTAATGAATGTATAATACGTTTATAAATGTTTTTCAATGATCATTTTTTTGATACTACCTAATTTGATTTTCCAATTTAAATGCTAATGGTCATTACGCTGTAGTAATTTGGTATATTGGTATACAGAATATTTTTAAATATAAACTTTTTTATCTATAAGAATTACTGCTTAGGTCTACGAATTATCTATAATTTGGAGGGATAAATATGAGAGCAATCATAACTGTAATAGGTAAAGATAAAGTTGGAATAATTGCGGGAATCAGCGCTGTTTTAGCTGATAACAATGTAAATATACTTGATATAACCCAGACGACAATGCAGGATGTATTTACCATGATAATGTTAGTTGATATAAAAGGGGTAACAATTGATTTTTCATTGCTGTCAGAAAAGCTTGAGAAAAAAGGAGATGAAATGGGTCTTTCTGTCAGGATACAGCATGAGAATATATTTAATTCCATGCATAGAATTTAGGAGGATACTTATGATAAGATCAATGGAAGTTATTGAGACAATTAAAATGATACAGGAAGAATGTCTTGATATAAGAACAATTACAATGGGTATATCATTAAGGGATTGTTGCCATTCTGAGTCTAAAATATCAAGGGCAAAGATTTATGATAAAATCACCCGCTTAGCGGCTGATCTTGTTAAAGTTGGCAATAATATTGAGAAGGAATTTGGTATACCAATTATAAATAAAAGAGTATCAGTTACACCAATATCAATTATTGCGGAAAGTTCAGATGAAGAAGATTATGTCAAATTTGCAGAGACATTAGATGAAGCCGCAAACACGATTGGAGTAAACTTTATCGGAGGTTTTTCCGCCCTTGTCCATAAGGGGTATACCATAGGAGATAGAAAACTTATTAGGTCCATTCCTGAAGCTTTAAGTTCAACAAAGCTGGTTTGTTCTTCTGTAAATGTGGCGACAACAAAAGCTGGAATTAATATGGACGCTATTAAGGAAATGGGTGAAGTGATAAAAAGAACTGCTCATCTTTCTGAAAAGCAGGACAGTCTTGCATGCGCAAAACTTGTAGTTTTTGCGAATGTGCCAGAAGATAACCCGTTTATGGCAGGAGCGTTTCATGGAGTTGGCGAGCCAGAATGTGTTATAAATGTTGGTGTAAGCGGTCCGGGAGTTGTAAAATGCGCATTGGAAAAAGTTAAGGGAGCGGATTTTGGAACTGTTTCAGAGACGATTAAAAAAACAGCGTTCAAAATAACTAGGATGGGCCAGTTAGTTGCTCAGGAAGCTTCTAAAAGGCTGGGAGTTGAGTTTGGTATAGTTGATCTTTCCCTCGCTCCTACTCCTGCAGTTGGAGATAGCGTAGCGTATATTCTTGAAGAAATGGGGCTTGAGAAGTGTGGCGCCCATGGGACAACTGCCGCTTTGGCTCTATTAAATGACGCTGTTAAGAAGGGTGGAGTTATGGCTTCGTCTTACGTTGGCGGATTAAGCGGCGCTTTTATTCCTGTCAGTGAGGATGCAGGTATGATTGAAGCTGTAAAATCAGGAGCTCTGACCTTGGAAAAGCTTGAGGCTATGACATGTGTATGCTCGGTCGGACTTGATATGATAGCAGTTCCTGGAGATACAAGCGCTCATACAATTGCCGCGATTATTGCAGATGAGGCGGCTATTGGAGTAATCAACAACAAAACTACAGCGGTAAGGATAATTCCGGCAATTGGCAAGAAAATAGGAGATATAGTTGAGTTCGGAGGGCTCTTAGGTTCTGGACCAGTTATGAAAGTAAATAACTTCAGCAGTGAGGAATTTATAAACCGTGGGGGCCGAATTCCAGCGCCAATCAATAGCTTGAGGAATTAATAAACCATTATGGAATCAGGGAGATTATAATGGATATATGGTTATGGAGCCTTGTCTTCCTGCTTATTATAAACATGACAGCATTTATAGTAGCCGGAGTGGACAAGTACAAAGCAAAGCGAAGAAAATGGAGGGTGCCAGAGAAGATACTTTTTCTATTTGGTATACTCGGGGGATGTCCAGGGTTATATTGCGGTTTTCTTACTTTTAGGCATAAGACAAAACATCTTAAGTTCATGGTAGGTATACCACTAATATTTATAGCGCAATTTATTGTTGCTGTTATCATATTTAGATATAAAAGGGTTTAAGAAGTTTAGGTAGTATCAAAAAAACTTAGCAACTGGTCGTTTCAAAAACTTGATATAATGAGGTTTCGTCATATAAACTTGAACAAGGAATTTTTTGAAACGCCCTTTTATAAAACTAAAAGATTAATTGATTTTAATCATTTTAATATAAATGCATATTTAAAATTTACCTGAGGTGGTATAATATACCCAAGAGATTTTTTGGGGTGATATGCATAGAAGTTGATAATAGATTTAAACATATAATTGAAGCGCCTGAGGATAACTCAAAAATAATCATCAAGGGGCCGACAGGATCAGGAAAGTCGACTATACTTCTTGAAAGATATATATACATGGTTGAAAAACTTAATATACCTAGTGAGAAAATTCTAATATTACTGTTGAACAGAACACAGTCACTAGATTGGAGAGCAAAAACCTTTCTAAAATCATCAAGCGCTATTTGGAGAACATCATATTATGGTTTTATTCAAAATGAACTTAAAATATTTTATCCTATCGTTTTAAAAAATTGCGGATCTATTTTGGATAGAAGAATAAAGCCAACTTTTCTGACTTTTGAATCGGCTCAATTTTTAGTATCGACCGTTATAAAATCCCATAGAGAAAAGAAAGGTATTTTTGCAGGGGTAGCATCATACACTGACAGAATATCTATTGATTTGACTTCAAATCTTGTAAAAGCCGCAACATCAGGGATTTCGTATGATCAGATAGGCAACAGGCTTTTTAATTCCTTGGAAATAAAAGATGATATTAAAAAGCAGGTATTTATGGATGCTGATAATATAACACGCGCTTATCGAAATAAGTGTATCGAGCTTGGTGTCTTCGATTTTGGAATGGCTGTTGATCTTTATAACAGCTGTCTTATGACAGATGACGCTTATAAAGAACAGCTTCGCAAAAGAGTTCAGCACCTCATAATTGACAATCTGGAAGAATGCGTTCCTACGGAAGTGGATTTTATTGAGTCTGTTTTACCAAATGTAAAGTCGTGTCTTCTAGGGTATAATTATGAGGGCGGTTATGGCGAGATTTTTGGAAGCAATCATAAATATGTGAAGGAAAGACTAATTGACAAGTGTAAAATAATTGATTTAAACAATTCATATACCTGCAAAAGTTTTATGTATGAATTTTCAGATATGATTTTTGAAAATATTGATGGACAAAAGCAAAGTAAGGCGTCAAATGGAGCTGACATTGAGAGAAATTCCCCGGCGGAGCTAAGAAGTGAAATGCTTGAAATGGTTGGAGACAGGATAATCAGATTGATCAGGGAGGAAGGATATGTCCCTTGTGATATTGCAATTCTTTCAACATACGCAGATCCGGTTACAGAATTTGTTATAGGTAGAATTTTAGAAAGGTATGGTTACAGCCTTAGAAATTATACAAGAAAAAGCAGGGTTATTGATAATCCGTTTTCACAGGCGTTAATAACTCTGGCGGAACTATGTCATCCTAATTTTAATCTTCTTCCTAATAGAGATAATGTGAGAGCGCTAATAAGACTGATTTTAAGAATTGATCCGATAAGAAGTTCTATTTTGGCTGAAGAGATATGCAGGCAAAAGCCCTATGCAAAGTTTCCTGACATTGAGTTTCCAGGTCTTGTTGAGAGGATTGGGTATTATAATATTGAAAAGTATGAATACATAAGAAATTGGATAGATGAATACAGGAATCAGGAAAGCGCGCTTTCCATTGACGCTTTTTTGCAGAAGGTTTTTTTGGAGATCTTGGTTTCGTCTGATTTATCGGATAATGACATATTACAGGCGAAAAACCTTATAGATAGCGCTCAGTCTTTCGTCGAAATAGTATCAAGGTTCAAAAATATCAGCGCGGATAAAGGGTTCTTAGAGATGGTAAGGAGCGGTATTAAGGCTGCTGAAAGTATATATGAACTTGAAGAAAAAATCGATAGCAATACAGTTATTTTAACTACTCCTGTAGCTTATTTATCCTGTTCAATTAATTCAAAAATATTGATTTTAACCAGTTTAAGCAGCAAGAATTGGACGCCTAGAAGCATTAAAGAACTAACTAATGTACATGTCCTGACTAAGACATGGGATGAAAAGTCGATTTATACTGAGGAATTGGAAGAAGTCAATCAAAGAGAGTATTTAGCGATGCTGATTAGGGCTGTCATTAAAAGGTGTGGACATAAACTTATAACTTTTGAATCTGTCTTGTCAGCTAATGGCTTTGAAAATGATGGTATTCTAAGTGAGTATTTTGATGAAATTCTAAAATAGTTTATAAATTGTTTGAAATTAATATCTGTAATCATAAAATCGAAAGAAATATCATAAAAAAAATTTAATAAATTGTTTATAATATATCCATAGAGATAAAATTTTTAGTTAATTTGTAATAATGTTATTTTTCATAGGGAAGCGATTGAGATCTTGCTTGATTTCTTCCTTTTTGTTGTTCATTTTTATGGCGACTAGTATAAATATAATTATATTTATACTTATAAAAGCCGTTAATTATTGAAGTAAGCTTTTGGTAGTACTTCAATATTATTTATTTTTTTTAGTTATACTTGGGAAACAAATATTCGAGGAAAATTACTTCCTGTAGAGCTTTAGTTGATTAAAATTGTAATGCGAAGAATTAAAATTTGTAAACTACCCTAAAATTTATATCTATTGATACGAATATATATAAATGTAGGAATATATTTTAATGTAATACAATTGAAATGCCTTGATGAAATTGTTTTTCGAACATTGAAAAAATAATATATATAATATTACCATACATTAAACACTTTAAACGCGCTAATTAGATTAAAATCATTATTAATCTTACATACAGCAGAGCAAAATAACGAGCGGCTTTATGGTATTTTGCGATAGATAAGGGAGTTTCAAAAAATTCCTTGTTCAAGTTTATACGACGAAAACCCATTATATCAAGTTTTTGAAACGATCAGTTGCTAAGTTTTTTTGATACCTAAATGTAAAAGATTAATCGATTTTAATATAGATACGACAAAAATACATTCCAAACTTAATGTGTAATTGAATT
>JAUZPS010000247.1 GCA_030705945.1 Bacillota bacterium | reverse complement strand
TTCACTCCCAATAAAAATTTACAGCTTTCTAAGTAATAATAAATGCGCTGCAAATGTAAATTTATAGCTACAATATAAACCGCTAAAAGTATAACATAAACAAGGAGTAAACTCAAAAAAGCGCTTAATTTTCTTAAAAATACCTCTTAAAAATTTCGGATTTCATTTTTCCAGGCTTTAGAAAGAGGCCTATTGAATCTGTGCTTAAGGATATTAAATACGATAAATTTAAGCATTGGTGGCAAAGAAAAATTGTTTGGTTTTGGGATGATAATTTAACAATTGATAGACCATATATTAAGGAATTATTGACGAAAATGATCCCATTAAAGAAATGGTGGCTGACTCAGGCAAGTATGGATATTGTAAATGATGATGAATTGCTCGAATTAATGAAAAAATCTGGCTGTATAGGTGTGTTTTTCGGAATAGAAACTTTTGATAAAGAATCCTTAATGGATGCAAACAAATTTCAGAACAAGGTTGAAAATTACAAAAAAGCTATAAATAAACTTCATTCCAAAGGTATAAGCGTCATGGCTGGGCTTATAACTGGTTTTGATCATGACACGCGAGAAGGTTATGCAAATTTTGTGGATATTCTTGATGAGATAGGCGTGGATGTTCCATTTTTAAGCATACTTACACCATATAGAGGAACCGCGCTTTATGAAACGCTGCATGATGATGGAAGGATTTTGGAGAAGAGACGTTGGGAGTATTATAATGGGTATAACGTAACATTCAAGCCGCTTAATTTTACCGCGGATGAATTATTATTTTACCATAGGAATATTTGGAAGAAAGCTTTTTCTATTAAATATTCATTTAAAAGAATACTTAGATCGTTCTTAAATCTTAGATTGGGTGGAGCCCTACTCTCGCTGTTTATGAACGGATTTTATTGCTTAAAGCGTTTGAGGGGAAATATACCAATTGATATGGGTCAGAATGATTAAATAACTCCTGAAGCAATGCAACATCCTTAGTCTTTTAATAGAAGTCAACGTATTTCATATATTTAACATAGATTATATTATATCAAAGGGTTTGAATATTAAAAAATTTTTCACCAATAATAAATTTACTAAAGTCTAAACTATTTAGGAGAATAAGATATGAGCAAAATACTTTATATTAAGGCTGATGCAAAACTAGAAGGGCAATCAAGAACATTTAAAATATCTGACAGTTTTATTGAAGAATATAAAAAAATTAATCCGAATGACGAAATTATAACATTAGATTTATATGAAGAAGGAATAAGTTTTCTACCAAAGGGAGAACTTGATGATTTGCACAGACCTAAAGAAGGAACAGGTAGAGATCATCCAATATTAAAGTATGCATTTCAATTCTTAGAAGCAGATAAATATATAATTGCAGAACCACTTTGGAATTTAAGTATTCCAGCTATACTTAAAGCTTATATAGACTATATTACAGTTACTGGAATTACGTTTAAGTACACAGCATCTGGACCTGTAGGCTTATGCGCGGGAAAAAAAGCAGTTAATATTGTTTCAAGGGGTGGAAACTATACTACTGAACCATATGCATCCTTTGAAATGGGAGACAGATATTTAAGGACAATATTTGGTTTCTTGGGCATAACTGACTTTACAACTATATCAGCAGAAGGATTAGACGTAATTGGAAATGATGTCGATGCTATTATTCAGAAAGCTATTATAGAAGCTAAAGAGAAAGCAAATAAATTTTAATAAAAACAGCATTTCTAAAATGAAACTTCAGGTTAAGAATAAATCTTAGAATAAAGGTGTTCATCTAAAATTAGTATACTTGATTAGGTAAAAACCTCAAAAAATAAGGGTAATTAAATGTAACATTACGAAAAAGCCAGATACTCAAGAAGCTTGAAATATCTGGCTTTTACCATTTGAAGCTTGCACCAAATTTTTTCAGAGCAACACACACTGATGTGGTACTACCCTTATATATACATACTCCTTCTTTATGCCACATGGAAGTTAGAAGACTGGCAAATATAGCTAATAATGCATTATAAGTATCGTGACGATGTTATTAATAGTATTATTACAATTTGTCAATATTTATTATTCTAGGAGGAGATGCTCGCCTATGAAAAGTATTAAGTTAAAGTTCGTCCTGGCGGTAAGTGTTTTACTGGCAGTAGTAAGCGCGAGTTTTGGAATAAGCGCTTTTATTACATCTTCCAATTCACTAATTAAAACAGTGAATACTGATTTGCCCATATTGGCTCAGCAAGGCGCCAATGTTGTGGAAAAAGCATTGGATGAACAGTGGAATGCATTGGAATTGCTGGCGGCAGAAGATCGAATAGCAAATCCGGAAATTCCAATGAGCCAAAAACTGCTTGACCTCAAAAGCGAGACAAAAAGGTCAGGGAGCTTCAGTATAACTGTAGTTGATGCTGACGGCAACACATTGTCGGGAGATGGAAAACCTGTAAGTATTAAAGAAAGACCCTATTTCCAAAAAGCCATAAAGGGAGAAAGGGCAGTATCTGATCCTGTTGTCGACAAGACCGACAACACTAGAGTTATCATAGTGTATGCGGTTCCCATCAAGTGGAAGGACAGTATTGTTGGTGTTATTATCAGCGCAAGAGACGGAAACGACCTTAGTAACATAACAAATAGTATTACTTTTGGCAGCGCAGGAAAATCATACATGTTAAATAAGGATGGTACAGTTGTTGCGCATTACGATAAAACAAAAGTTACTGCTATGGACAATGTTATTAAGACTGCAGTTAAAGATCCTTCATTAAACAAAATGGCTAATGCTATTAAAACTATGATTAATGGGGGTACGGGAATGGTAAGCTATACTTATAACGGTTTACAAGAATATATCGGTTATGCCCCAGTAGAAAATACGGATTGGTCACTTGCAGCAACGGCACCGAAAACTGAAATATTATCAGGCCTTAAGGACATAAGCACAGCCACCATAATAATCGCAATCATCTTGTTATTGTTTGGTATCGCTGTATCGTATTTCCTTGTAGGCTTTATTACAAAACCTATCATTTTCATTTCTGAATTACTAAAAACTATTTCTACAGGAGATTTCACAAGTAAAATCCCTTCATCCATGCTAAAAATGAAGGATGAACTTGGACTTCTGACAAATTCTTTGGATACAATGCAGGATTCAATCAAAAAAGCGCTTAATGGAGTATCGTTAGAAGCTGCTAAGGTTTCAGTTTCGGCTGATATGGAAGAAAAAAGCATGACCGAGTTATCTGAACAGATCGAAGAAGTCTCATCAACTACCGAAGAGCTATCTGCAGGTATGGAAGAAACAGCAGCGTCCACTCAGGAAATGAATGCAACTTCACATGAAATCGAAAGAGCCATTGAAGCAATTACAGAAAAGGCGCAGGAGGGATACACAACAGCAGAAGAAATAAGTAAAAGAGCGGAAGTCCTTAAAGAAAACGCTTCAGCTTCACAGGTAAATGCCAAAAACATATACAGAAACACAGAAGCAGAAATGAAAAAAGCAATAGAGCAATCAAAAACGGTTGAACAAATAGACGCTTTGTCCGATGCTATACTGCAAATTTCTTCACAAACGAACCTTCTGGCATTGAATGCAGCGATTGAGGCTGCAAGGGCTGGTGAAGCGGGAAAGGGCTTTTCAGTAGTAGCAGAAGAAATCAGGAAACTTGCCGAGCAGTCAAAAAGTACAGTTGCTGAAATTCAAAAGGTTACCGGAATCGTTGTTTCGTCAGTTGAAAACTTATCAGACAATTCATCCAAAGTTCTGGATTTTATTGATAAGCAAGTACTTACGGATTATGAGTCCCTTGTCAAAACAGGCGAGCAATACAGCAATGATGCCAATCTTATAAATAATATCGTGATGGATCTCAGCGCGACCGCACAACAATTATCAGCATCTATTCAGAATGTGATTAAAGCAATTAATGAAATCACTACTGCGACGAGTGAAGGAGCAGAAGGTACGTCACATATAGCAGAAAATTCAATGATGGTAAGAAATAAGGCAGAGATTGTATTGGAACATACGAAAGAGACAAAAGCAAGCGTTGATAAATTAACAAATATCGTAGCTAGGTTCAAAGTATAATACGGCAGCCAGTCCTTTCGGACTCAAAAAACAATTTGCGCAGAAGTTAAGATGTGATTAATCATGAGCTTTTCAATCATTTAGATCCTAAGTTAAGTAAAGAGCAGGGTCCCCCTGCTCTTGTTGTTGAAAGATCCATTATCAGCAATTCTTTATAACATCTGTCTTGATATATCCTATTAATGTCAATGCCTTCGAAGTATTTTTATTGTAGTCCGTCTATCTCTTTTTTATCAAACATTATTGTTATAATTTTATAGCTATACTTTCATTATGTGTAAATTTTTACATTAATAAATTTGTATAAAACACTAATATTCAAGCAAGATTTATACGATAAATATTACATTACAAACCAAATATTAGTTTTATTCAAGGAGGATAAATTTGATGAAATTGTTCCAGAACACAAAATTTGAAACTAAGTTAACTTCTTGTTGCGCATTATTAATACTGATTTCAGCTTTTGGGGGATTTCTTTCTTATTTGATTTCAAGGAATGCTGCTATAGCTGTTACGTTTATATTTTTTATTGCTATAGCTTCTATTGGCATAATAAGATACATAATTTTAAACGATTTGGTGAAACCCGTAAAGGAAATACAAAATGTGCTATCAGCGATGGAAGTAAACGATTATACTATTGAAGTTCAGGGTAGCAATTCCGGAGCTATGAAAGAAATATCATCTAGTGTTAACAATGTGCGTATGCGTTTACTGAGCGTTCAAGATGCTCTGATTAAAGTATCAAAGGGTGATTTTAGCAGGCTGGAAGAGTTTGAACGGATAGGAAAGCGATCAGACAATGACAATATGATGCCTGCGGTTTCAGGGATGATGAGAATAATACTTAATATTATCATTGAATTGGATTCACTCAATAAATCCGCTTCCGAAGGCAATTTGAACGTAAGAGGTGAAACAAATAAATTTAGCGGCGATTATCGTAGGATAATAGATGGTTTTAACAACACATTGAATATAGTGGTTGAGCCATTAAATGAATCAATAAAAGTTTTGAGCAACTTTGCATTAAATGATTTTACTGTTAATATGACGGGTAGTTATAAAGGCTCCTTTAAAGATTTTGCAGATGCAATAAATGATATGCAGAAGCAACTGCTCTCTGTTGAAAGTATTTGTAATAATATATCAAATGGGGATATGGGTGACCTAGTATGGCTTGAAAAGACAGGTAAAAGGTCTCAGAATGATAAGCTTATACCTTCCTTTACAAATATGATAAAAGTGATTCAGGATCTTTCATTAGAAGTAGATAAATTAATACAAGCCTCATTAAATGGGGATCTAACAGTCCGTGGTCAGACTGATAAGTTTAAAGGAAAATATAAAAATATTGTGGAAGGGATTAATAGACTTTTAGAATGTTTTATAGATCCGCTGAATGAAGTTGAATTTGTAATGAAAAAAATGTATTTAAATGATTATACTACAGAGGTAACAGGTCAGTATAAGGGCAAGTTTAAAGAATTTGCAGATTCTATAAACAGTGTACGCGCGCGATTGTTGAGCGTTCAGGATGCTTTTGTAAGGGTATCTGTAGGTGATACAAGCAGATTGGATGAGTTTAAAAAAATCGGTAAACGATCTGAAAATGACCAATTAATGCCTGCTTGCACGGAAATGATGCAGGCAATCCAGGATCTTATAGATGAAGCCGATATACTTGCCACTGCCGCGCTAAACGGGGAATTAAGCTTACGTGGTAATGCAGTAAAATTTCATGGAGGTTATAAAAGTATTATTGAAGGAATGAATAGAACGATGGATGCGGTATATCATCCGATTCATGAGGCGACAAATGTTATGCAGGAGATGGCTAAAGGTAATCTCAATCTGTCAATGGATGGAGACTACAAAGGTGATTATTTAAAAATAAAGGATTCCCTGAACTTTGCAATAAAATCTTTTAATGATATATTAACTCAAATAAATACTTCTGCTCAGCAGGTCGCGTCAGGTTCAAGCCAGATATCTGACTCAGCGCAGGCTCTATCTCAGGGATCTACTGAACAGGCAAGCTCAATTGAGGAATTATCAGCATCAATTGAGGAAATATCCTCGCAGACAAAACAGAATGCTGATAATGCCGACAAAGCAAGAAATCTTGCGGAAACTGCTATGGAAAAAGCTGTCCAGGGTAATAACCAAATGAAAGAGATGCTTAAAG
This sequence comes from Bacillota bacterium, assembly GCA_030705945.1. Classification (GTDB taxonomy): domain Bacteria; phylum Bacillota; class Clostridia; order Acetivibrionales; family DSM-2933; genus Pseudobacteroides. The sequence goes on along the minus strand of JAUZPS010000247.1, from coordinate 835 downwards.
CAATGGAAGATATCAACGATGCTTCAAGCAATATTTCCAAAATCATAAAGGTTATTGATGAAATAGCTTTCCAGACTAATATTTTAGCTCTTAACGCTGCGGTAGAAGCTGCAAGAGCAGGACAGCATGGTAAAGGCTTTGCGGTTGTTGCTGAGGAAGTCAGAAATCTAGCAGCTAGGTCAGCAGATGCGGCTAAAGAAACAACGGTTATGATAGAGGACTCTATAAAGAAAGTAGAGGGTGGAGCAAAAATCGCTAAGTACACAGCGGATGCGCTTAATGTTATTGTAGATGATGTCTCGAAAGCTGCTGTATTAGTTGGAGAAATTGCTACTGCCTCGAATCAACAAGCCGTTGCAGTTTTACAGATCAATCAGGGAGTTATTCAGGTATCTGAGGTGGTGCAAACTAACTCAGCTACTTCACAGGAGAGCGCTGCCGCGAGTGAAGAGTTATCAAGTCAGGCAGAAACGCTACGGGGATTGGCAGACAAGTTTACACTTAGAAAGAACACCCTTTCATTTAATCAACTTGAAGAGTTGAGTCCTGATATATTAAGGTTGCTAGAAAATATTAATGATAATAAAAAAACTGAAAGAAATAAAAAACATGAGCCTCATAAACAAAAAGATATCATATTAAGCGATAAAGAGTTTGGAAAATATTAGTAAAAAATCAGGCGCTCATAAATGAAACATAACGAAAGAGCCAGATATCTCAAGAAGCTTGAAATATCTGGCTTTTACTATTTGGCGGAGAGAGTGGGATTCGAACCCACGGAACGCTCACACGTTCTCCTGATTTCGAGTCAGGTGCCTTCGACCAGCTCAACCAT
>JAUZPS010000246.1 GCA_030705945.1 Bacillota bacterium | reverse complement strand
TAGAGGGGGAACCAATGGATTTTGCAAGATTGGCAGAACTTGGCAAAAATGGTGTCCTGCTTTTGATGGCTGACAGCACAAATGTTGAGCGTCCGGGTTATACAATGTCTGAAAGAACTGTTGGCGACACTTTTGAAGAAATATTCATGAACGCCAAAAGCAGAATTCTTGTAGCTACTTTTGCGTCAAATGTTCATAGGGTTCAGCAGGTAATAAACGCATCCGTTAAGTTTGGAAGAAAAGTTTCTATATGCGGAAGAAGTATGGTCAATGTGGTAAGAGTTGCAATGAGCCTTGGTTATCTCAATGTTCCTGAAGGAGTCATAGTGGATATTGACAATATTGATAAATATCCTTCGGAAAATCTTGTCATAATTACAACAGGAAGTCAGGGAGAGCCGATGTCCGCCCTTTCAAGGATGGCTGCTTCAGAACATAAAAAAGTGGAAATAGTGCCTGGGGATCTGGTAATTATATCAGCTAATCCAATACCAGGAAATGAAAAGTTTGTTTCTAAGGTTATAAACGATCTTTTTAAAAGAGGCGCTGAAGTTATTTATGAAACGCTTGCGGAAATTCATGTATCAGGTCATGCTAGCCAGGAAGAGTTAAAGCTTATACATAGTCTGGTTAAACCAAAATTCTTTTTACCAGTCCACGGTGAATACAGACACTTGAAAAAGCATGCTAACCTTGCCCATAAACTGGGTATGCCCATGGAGAAGATATTTATTATGGATATCGGCAAGGTTCTCGAATTGACAGAAGATACTGCTAAAATAAATGGCAATGTCGCGTCGGGGAAAGTTCTTGTGGATGGACTTGGCGTTGGAGACGTAGGAAACATCGTTTTGCGCGACAGAAAGCACCTGTCCCAGGATGGATTGATTGTGGTTGTTATAACCTTAGAGGGTGAATCCGGCAATGTTGTCGCAGGACCTGATATAATATCCAGAGGCTTTGTGTATGTCAGGGAATCTGAAAATCTTATGGAAGAAGTCAAGGAAGTGACCAAGTCAGCTCTTATAAAATGCGAAGAGAAGAAGAAAAATGATTGGTCCTCCAAGAAAAATATAATAAAAGATACTTTAAGGGATTACCTTTACGAGAAGACAAAGAGAAAGCCAATGATATTGCCGATAATAATGGAAGTCTAGGGCATTATCACTAAATTGCTCGTAAAGTCCTGGCCTGACTTTTTAAATTCAGGATTAGAATATCCAAGAACATATAGATCAGTAGCTTCAGCCTCAAGCTGAAGCATTTTTTTTAGCAGTGGGTTGCAGGAGGCTTTATAATGGGACGTCTTAGTTATTAGTGGAATTGAGCAATTTGATTTTATATTTTTAAGAAATGCTCTGCCCTTGCTGTTAAAACCCAGAATTCTTGCGTATTGTGGCCCTCCGAAGGTATTAAAGGTTTCGAATGTGTCTTTTGTAAGTCCAGTCATAATGCTAAAAATAATTCTTTGAATCCTGGTTCTTGTAAATCGTTTTGTCGCAATTTCATCTAACAGCGTTTCCCATGAACCTGCTTTATCCGCAGCTCTTTTTATTCTGTTTTCAAGGCCTTCGCTAACATACGGAAGGTCTCTGATATCCTCTAGCCTCATTTTACGGAGCAGTCCCAGTATGGTGTTTTCATAGCTCTTTGCAAAAACAGGACCTCGGCCTTTTGAAAATTCCTCTTGCAGTATGCTTACACAACCCGAAGGCATGGATTTACACAAGCTTTCTATATCATAATCACAGCTTGTATAAATCTGTTTCCTAACAGCTGTCGCGCTTGATATGCAGCCGGTAATTTCTTGAGAATTATAAGAATTGTTAGCTCTCTTTATTGTTAAGGGTCTTATATTGCTGCCAAGTTTTTTTAGCGCTTTTATATATTCAATGCCTAGAATATTATTTGAAGAAGACAATGTATTTTTTATAAATTCGGGATTTGAGAATTTAGCGCTAAAGTATTTTATTAGCGCCATTTCGCGGGAAAGTGGATAAGATAAGCCCTTTTTTAGAGCTTCCTGCAAATATACCCCATAAGTTTCAGGCTCTTTAAGAAGTACTTCGGCTATTGTCTCAAGATCCTCAACATTTCCGCTTTCGCTTCCAAAACATATATAATCAACCGCGCCAAGGCTTTCTAATATTTTAACAGCTCCAAAAGAAAAGTATTCCGCGCTTGCCATAGAATAAACTACAGGAAGCTCAATAACCAGATCAATGCCGGAAATAAGCGCCATTTTAGTTCGAGCCCATTTGTTTATAATAGCAGGTTCGCCCCTCTGAATAAAGTTTCCGCTCATAATGCACACTGTTATGTCGGCTCCTGTCAGTTTTTTGGCTGCTTCAATATGATATAAATGGCCGTTATGAAAAGGATTATATTCTACAATTAAACCGAGAACTTTCATTGATGCGGGCTCCTTAGCTTTTTCTTTAAAGATATAGCGCTTTTAATACTTATATAGATTATATTATAACCTAAAAATAAAGAATGAAGAAATAATTTGTACAACTGTTGGAGATATTACATATATTAATAATTTTTATGGAAGGAATGTCGGATTATTATGGAAAGTGTAGCAAATGAGCTTAATTTATTATTAAGAGGAATTGACATGGCAGTTGAAGCTTATGAATTTTATATCGGTAAAGTTGAGGATGCCAACTTGAAATCAGAACTGCAAAAAATTCAAAAAGACCATAAAAACCATGCAAGCATAGTTGCTGAAAGGATTCAAAATTTGGGACATAAACCGCAATATGGGACTGGCGTGGCTGGTTTTTTCGCAAATACTAAAAATACATTACAGAAAATGGCAGATAATGAAGATACAGATATTTTGAAGCAAGCTTATGAAGGTGAAGATAAAGGAGTGGCAATGGCCGAAGAGCTTGTAAAGGGCGACCTGGACTCAGAGAGCGCGGTTATTGCCCGGAAAGTTCTATCTGAAGATAAGGAACATTTAGTTAGAATGAAAGAATTGATGGAAAATAATCAAATTTGCTAGCTGGAGGATATCTCATGCCTGTTAGAATGGTTGAAGCGTTAAGAGCCGGAGTCGTAGAAAGCTCCCATTATGGCAATGCTGTCGTGGTAGATGGAGATGGCAGAATAATTTGTAGCGAGGGAGATCCGGAAAGGATATCATTTTTCAGATCAACATCAAAACCGCTGCAAGCAATTTATTTTATTGAAAGTGGCATAGCCGAGAAGTTTAATCTGGATTTAAAAGAAATTGCTGTTATAACGTCATCGCATACTGGAGAAAAAGAACATATCAATACTTTAAAAAGTATATTAAAAAAAATTGGCGAAGATGAGACAGTTCTTAAATGCGGCGTTCATGATCCCATAAGCAAAGAAGCCTGTAATGAAATAACTCTTTCAGGTTCAAAAGTATCAATACTTCATAATAACTGTTCAGGTAAACACCTTGGATTTATTGCAACTGCAAAAGCAAAAGGCTACCCGATAAAGGATTATTATAAGTCGGAGCACAATGTTCAGGTTGAGGCGGAAAAAATAATTCTTGAGTTTGGCGATATTAGGCAGGATGACTTTAAAAGAGGTTTTGACGGATGTGGAGTACCTGTGATTGCGGCTCCGCTAAAAAATCTGGCAAAGGCTTATGCAAACCTGTGTAATGACGACTTTAAGGAAGGGAAATACAAAAAATCTCAGAGTTATCTCATAAGCGCCATGTCAATGTATCCTGAAATGGTGGGCGGTAAAGGAAGGGTTGATACCGAAATCATGAAACATTTCGGAAGCAGAATCATTGGAAAAATTGGAGATGAAGCGATCTTTTGCGCAGGAATTATAGGTAAAGCCATGGGGATAGCAATTAAAATTGAAGACGGCAATATGAGGGCTTTAGGACCTGCGTTGATGAATTTGCTTTTAAAATTAAACATTATTGATGCTGATGAAACAAAGGACATGATGCCAATTTTTAAGCCTGTTTTAACTAATCATAAGGGAGAGATTATTGGAGAGCTAAGATCTGTTTTTTAGAGAAGGGCATGTAAGGAGAATCTACCTGTAGGTGTAAAGTGTTTATTGCAAAATATATATATTAAAATGATTATTATTCTTATATTCAGCGCATCAAAATACAGATATCGAACTGTAAGTTTTACATAAGTTCGCTTTGAATAGCCATTTTTCGGCTGTTCAGCGCAACTAATAAAACTAATTTTACAGTTCGATATCTGTATCACTATGAATAAGGCAAAAGATTTGTTGTATTAAAAGGCTATATAAATCGTGAAAAAATTTTACATGAGCAAATGAAGTTAAAGCATCTTCATTTGCAAAAATAATATGGAATTTTTCACGATTTATAAATCAAGGTATATGTTTCGTGATTTTAAAGTTTTTAAACCAGTCTTATGAGGATTGGCTTTCAGAAGCTTTTTCTAAAGAATTTATATTTGCTAAAACCACACTCGCTTTAATATTTATAAGAGGTTGGTTTTTCTCTTTAATTACTTTTTCAAGCTCGCTTATTGAATAATCCAACTTGTTAACATTATCGCGCTTACTTTTATCTGATGTGTTTTTATAAGTAGACCACGATGCTTTAAGATTGTTTATGTCGGATGTTGCCTGTGTCCAATTGGCGTTTGATGAATTTAGCGCTGAATTTCTCGTATAATATTTAACTCTTTTTATTTCAGGCGATGTTTTACTTTTATATAGGTAGTAAAAGTCTGGAATATAAGAATAAAGGCTATTTGATGCCATAAGTGACATCTGTTTGTCTTTGGTAATTATATCATTTGTAAGATTATTTAAAGCTGTACTGAAATTATCAGTAAGTTCTTTAACCGCTCCCTTACTCGATACCTGAGGCGACAGTTCGTTCCACTGGTAGTGAAGACTGTTTATTACGGGAGTAATTTGGCTCCAAGGATCCTTTTTTTGCGCTCCGGAAGGCGATGCTTGTCCATTGCCGGCATTGCCACCCTTTGGTGAAGGGGTGCTTTCACTGCCGGAGGGACTAGGCGAACTCGATGGACTTGAACTGGCGCTGCTTGATGGACTTGAACTGGCGCTGCCAGATGGACTGGGGCTGCTTTGGCCCCCTTGGTCTTTATTGTCACCGCCGCTTTGGCTGCCGCTCTTACCTGACTTTTTGTTTTCGTCTGATCCTGTACTTCCTGAAGGAGCGCCGCCTTGGGAAGTTTTCTCTTCTTTAGGGGCGGAGGGACCGTCAAGGGCGGTTATTATTGTTTCTATATTGTCTTCTAAGCTTGTTAATACTTTAGGTGGTTCTTCCATCGATTGTTCACTTTTCACTGATTGCTGTTGAGGGGTTTGTTTATTATTTTTGCTTCCGCAGCCAACAAATAAAAAGGTAAAGGGTATTAATAATAATAACGTTAGCGCGCGGCTCGATTTAGATCTGATCATAAATAAAAATTCCTCCAGTCTTAAACGTTGATATATATAAAAAGCACTATTAATCTTACATTTGACGGAGCAAAATAACGAACGCTTTAACGTTATTTTGTGATAGGCAAATGTAAAAGATTAATTGCTTTTTATATAGAAGTTGTAATAATAATTTATTCAGTAATATTCATGATACCTTCTATATGCTTTACAATTTTGTATTAATAGTATTCAACAATAATACTTACTTATACAAGCTATGAAAAAATTACATAAAGGATTTTGCGCTTTTTTGTTTAATATTAATAATATATAAAAATCACGCTGATTATAAAACTCTCCAGAATAAGGGAGTTTTATTCAAATCTATCAATGACGCCTTTGATTTCGATTTCAGTTCATTTGCAAAATAAATCATCAGAAATAATTCTTATGAAAGTTTTTATAATATTAAGGAGGCAGTTATATGGCAATTACAGTTAGTATGTGGTCAGGTAAATCAGGAGAAATTAAAAGATTTTTAGCAAGTTTTTTTAGAAAGGAAATAAAAACTGAAGAAGAGATTTCTCGTTGGATTTATGTATATAATAAGCCTCTTGAGGCAATAGATATTATTAGCGCGCTTATGGATAATATAGAAAAGTACAATATTTCTATGTTTATTCAAATAGATAGAGGTGATTTACACCCAATTAATGAAAATAATCACAATGATATAATTAAGAGTATATTTCAGTTATTTCATTCAAAATATATAATATAAGATATTTTAATATAAAATTAAAATATTTAATTAATTAATAAAAAAAATTAATATACATATTGATTTTTTTAATGACTTAATATAAAATATAAATATGATAAATTTTTCAATATTTTTATGTACTTAAAGGAGGAACATAATATGTCAATGTTTGAAAATTTCACTAAAAAAGTTACAGATACAGCTAAAGCTGCTGCAAGAAAGTCAAGTGATCTTGTTGAAGTTACAAAACTCAATATGAGTATAGGAACTGAAGAGGATAAAATTGAAAAACTATATTTAGAGATTGGTAAAACAATTTATGAGTCCTATGCAAAAGATGAAAATATAGACGATTTGTTTGTTGAAAAGTGCAAACAAATAGATAGTTATAACAATAACATAAAAGAAATGAGAAAGAAAATATTAGAACTCAAAAACGAAAAAATATGTCCAAATTGCCGCGAAGAATTAGAAATAGATGTTTTATACTGTTCAAAATGCGGAGCTAAACAAGAAATAATAGAGCCTGAAGCTGAAGTTATATTAGAAGAGGTTCCACAGAAATTGTGTTTAAATTGCAATTCTCCAATTGAAGAAGATTCGCTATTCTGCACTAAATGCGGAACAAAAGTGGAATAAGTTTGATCAATTATTGATTGAATATTTTGGATATAGGTATAAAAGCCTGCTTATACATATCTATATTTTGAATAAATCTATATTAAAATAATTAAGATAATTTATATATAAACATCACTTATAAACTTATAAGTGGTGTTTTTTATTTGCTAAAATATTTACTTTTATCTATAAAATAACTTGTGAAAAAGCTTTGATAGTAAAAATTCAGTTAAGGTATATAAAAAGCACTATTAATCTTACATTTGACGGAGCAAAATAACGAACGCTTTAACGTTATTTTGTGATAGGCAAATGTAAAAGATTAATTGCTTTTTATATAGTATCAAAAAAACTTAGCAACTGGTCGTTTC
>JAUZPS010000245.1 GCA_030705945.1 Bacillota bacterium | reverse complement strand
TCTGTACAGTTCTTCTATATATTTTCCTGCCCAGTTGTTTTTAGTATCCTTAAAGTAATAATCCGAAGTGTCCAGTGAAGAATCTTGAATTCCCTGGCATCTATAAATTACAGCAGCAATCTCAGCTCTTGTAATATATGCATCAGGTTTAAACTTTGTTGCCGTTGCCCCTTTAAAGAACCCATTCTTTACAACAGCATTTATTTGTTTGAGAGCCCAATGTGTTTTCTTCACGTCTGTAAACGACAGAGAACCGTCGGATACATCAAGGTTTAGAACACTTGCGATCATATAAGCAATCTCAGCCCTTGTAATTTTATTTTCTGGTTTAAACGTATTGTCAGGATAACCTTTAATATACTTCTTATGACTTCCCAAGACTGTCTTCTTTGGATAAAGCATTATTTTCAAAGCTGATTTGTTGTCCGCATCTGAACTATCAGTTGAGTTAGCGCTGCTAATATATGCTGTGTCGCTAACTTCTATTGCATTTCCTTCAAAAGCGTTAACTTTAACAGTATATTTTATAGTACCTTCTTTATTTGCTTCAAGAGCGCCTAAATCCCAAGTTATTTTACTTCCGGACACGAGACCGCCGGAACTGTCCACAATTGATGTATTTGATGGAATATCAGCAGACAATTTCACCGAGCTTACAGGAGAATTGAGTCTGTTTCTGTAATTAATTGTAAACAATATATTTTGATCAACTTCGTAAGAAGTTTTATCTGCGGTGAGAGCGATTGAAAGGTCGCTTGGCGGAACCTGAGGAACTTGCGTAACAGGCTGTATGACAGTCACCGATGAAGAAGCAGGGTTAGAGGAGCTACTTATTGGAATAGTTGTTGGAGTTGCTGCAACACTGTTTGTAGCTGTCGTTATTTTTGGAGTTGGTGTTATTGTAGCAGTTGTTTTAGTAGGCGTAGCTGTGGTTGTTGGCGTCGCGCTAGCAATTGAGTTTGTAGATGTAGGCTTTGAAGAGTCAAAACAGAAAAGTTGGCTATTTGGTATTATCTGTTTTTCTTGACTTTTACTCGACCAAGAAAGCGACACAAATGCATCTAATTTGTTATCATAATACTCTAATAATATCTTATACTTTTTGTGTGCAACCATTGGTATTACTTTTTTATATTCAGTATTTGCTTGATCTTTCCATGCTTTTATTTGTTCTACATCGTCAATACATAGTCTTACACCATCATCTGAAGATGTATAGAAAGTATAATCCTCGCTATAGAGCGGTTCAACATACCCTGTCCATCTAACAGAGAAGTTGTCATATTTAAAGATATCATTAGCTTTTACTTGTTTTGAGTCAAAATTTATCGTCGGATCAACTCGTGTAAATAATAAAGTCGTAAAATAATGATCACTATTGGTATCATCATAATATTCACCTAAAAGTCCTTGGGAATTTACATTGATTGTCTGAGTTTGAACTGGAGTTGATGTAGGAGTTGATGTAGGAGTTGGAGTTGATGTTGAAGTAGGTGTACTTGATTGAGTATTTGTCGGACTATTATTGGATAATGATGTTACTTTCCCGTCTGATTCAGCATAATCATTGATTTCAATAGGTTTTGAATCTACAATTTGAACATTCTTTATATCAAGATCAGAGTTACCATTCCCGATAATTTCAAAAGTAATAGTTGCAAAAATGCCATTATCATTTACAAAGCCATTTGTTAAATGGCTAGCCATATTAAAGGCAATTTTGCCGTCAGTACTATAATCTATAAGTTGTTTTCTTTTAAACTGATTCATATCGTAACTCTTTACCTTTAAAATGCTATTATCATAAAGCATATCAAATTGATAATAGCTTATACCACTAGCTGGTAAGTTTGCAAAGGATACCTGAACTGTAACCGTATCTCCCACTTTACCTGAAGCTGAACTAACACTAATTGTTATAGGGTTTGCCGCAAAACTAGTAATGGAAAACAACAACATTATGTTTGTCGCTATAAGTAATAAACTTATTAGTCTTTTAAATTTAGTATAACTTGAGTCGACCAAAAAATTTCTGCCAGCCTTCAAATTCATATAAGTAAATCCTCCCCAATCAAAATTAATATAAATTATAAAAATTGTTTGAATGATAGCATAAAGTAGTTATTCTTTCCTATTTACCATTCGCCAAATTTTATATAATCAGAAATATTATAGCATAACAAATCAAAATTTCCAAAGCTTATTTATTTCATATTCAATTTATGTAATGAATTTCTAAGATTAGTAATATAGCAGCGATATAAACTAAGTAGTATTTTATGATTGAACAGCTACCACAAAAACTATTATTCAACTTAGAAATATCTACAAAACGAAAATGGGAGTCTGACCTCCCAAGATAAGTAAAAAGCAAAATTTAATTTTACAAAATGTTTCTAATATTATTGTAATTTAGAAAGGTATTAGTTTCAATGTCCTTTTTTGGCAAAATATGCACTAAATTGTTAGGGAATTTATGAATTTTTATAAATATTTGGGCTAAGACCTGTTAGCTTTTTAAATACCCTGCTGAAATGCTCAACATTGGCATAGCCAACGCTAACTCCAACTTCATATACTTTAAGGTTAGTAGTTTCTAGAAGTTCCTTTGCTTTTTCAATTCTTACGTAAGTTAAATAGTCAGTAAAGGTCTGACCCGTCTTTTTTGCAAATATATTGCTCAGATGACTTTCGCTTAAGCCTACATAATCACTGGCCATTTTGAGAGTAAGATCGTTATTATAATTGTTTCTAATAAATTCCTGCACTCTTAGAATTGCTCTATTGACCTTAACATCTCTTTTTTCTTTTAAGAAACTTACAACAATATCTGTAATATCTTTTATCCATTCATTTATCTCTTCCTGTGTTTCAAACTTTGCAATTATATCATAGAAATCCAGATTCTCCCCAAATACTTCAACTGTGTCATAACATTTCTCATTAATAAATTTAACAATTATGTATATAATTTGCATGTAACTGGCATATATTTTCTCAAGTTTTCCAGGATTTGAGTTACGTATAAGTTTTAATAATAATTCAAGTTGAAATTGAGCCTTCTCCTTATCAGCCTCTATTAGGGTTTTAATAAATTCACCCTCTTTTCCAAAGATGCTATCAATTTTTTTTGCAGTAATCTTCTTGGATATTTCTGGGGTTATTATTGTTCCTTTTCCAAATATAAATCTAAGCTTTACATTTTCCCTTGCCTCATAAAAAAGTTCTTTTATGTTTTTATCGTCAGAATACATGGCGCTTATGCCGATAGAAGCGCTTATATTTAAACTTTCGAGTAAATTCATCCTAATATTATTTAATATGTCATATAAATTTTCATCAATATTATCGAGATCATTGCTTTTAACAGAAAGAAAAAGTAAATACTCCTGCGGCGATAAACTAATTATTTCGCCTGAATGTTTTTCAATAAAATTTGTTTCTATATGACTTCTTACTTTTCGAGTAAATACTCCTATTGTATTTCCATCGTATTTTTCACTTATTGTATTATAGTCATCAATCCAGAAGTAACATAAGAATAGATTTTGATTTGTGAAACGGATGTTATACTTAATTATTTTTTCATTAAGATCAAAAATTTTATCTGATTCTATAATTTCTCTCAAAAATCTTTCTTTAATTGTTTTTAAATCTATTACCGTTGAATCAATTTCGTTAAACCGTGTATTCTTATTATCAAATTGATTAATCTTTCTGTGAAGTTTTGACGCAAAATTTTGATCTAATTCTGATATAAGTAAAAAGTCATATACTCCTTGCCTGAAGGCTTCTCTGACTAAAATGAAATCACCTTTTGAGGCGGTTGCGAAAATATATGCTTCAAGATTTGATTTATTAACAAAAGTAAGATACTCTAGCGCTTTTTTATTGTCTTGATCCATATCAACAATTATTATATTTAAATTCTGATGAGCATTAAGAATTTCAATTATTTCAGTTTGATTTGTAGCTTCTAATATGGTGTAGGAATATTTTCTAAACCAGTTTTCGATAAAATGCATTTTTGTTTTCTCATTAAATGCGATTAATAAAACCTTAAACATCATATTTCCTTTCGAGAGTATTTTATAGCGCAAAGTTTAATTAAAACCATTTGTACAATATATGTAAATACATTTATATGCATACTATATAAATTGAGAAAAGATCTTTTTAGACAGATGAAGTTTAATGTCTTGGTTAATAAAATAATAGTGTAATTTTATATCTTTTAAAATTACACATAAATATTATCACACTTTAATATATAAAAAGCAATTAATCTTTTACATTTGCCTATCGCAAAATAACGTTAAAGCGTTCGTTATTTTGCTCCGTCAAATGTAAGATTAATAGTGCTTTTTATATAGAAGGTTGCAAAATTTATTTTTAACTTTTTTAGAATGGAAATAGTCGTATTTTACTATCAAAGCTGAACTTTTCGCAACTTATGAATCAAGATATATATTTTGCAATATAAAAAATGGATGTAAAATGTTTATTGACTTTAACCTAATTTGCATTAAACAATAAAACGTATAAATCAAATTTTTATTAAATCAATTTTACTGATTAATGCAAATTAGATTTAAATTTTAACCTGACAAAATCATATAAAGTAGTATCAAAAAAAACTTAGCAACTGGTCGTTTCAAAAACTTGATATAATGGGTTTTCATCATACAAAACTTGAACAAGGAATTTTTTGAAACAACCTAAGTAAATGAGCTGCAGCAGGTTATCATGTTATTATCTCTTTTTCTTAACGAGATAATATACTCCAAATCCTATCAAACCGAGAATTATGAGCGGTAGCAGCAATCTAAAAATTGTATTGACAATTCTGATTGCAACAATTAACAAAATAATTACTACTACTATAGTAAGTATACCTTTTACTCTATTATTATTCATGCGATTTCCTCCTAGATTGATTATTTTAATTTATTATACACAATATTTGAATAATTATCTAGATATAATTAATAATTTTTAATAAAAAACTAAATAAATTTAATAAAATAATTGAATTACTTATGCGCTTGTTGAAATTTCTTTTAAAGCATTTATTGTTGCGTCGATCTCATCATTAGTATTAAATATTCCAACACTGAACCTGACAATACCTGATTTTACAGTTCCGAAGGTCTGATGCGCTAATAAGGAGCAGTGGAGACCAGCTCGTGTGGCTATTCCATAGACTTTGTCGAGAACATAACTTATTTCAGTCGAATCTATATCATCAAAGTTCATTGCGACAATACCTGAATTCATATCAATACTATTTTTGCTGTAAAGCTTTATTCCTTTTAGCTCTTCGATTCCGGTGTGGAGCCTTTCTACCAATTCATATTTTTTCTTTTTGACGTTTCCTATACCAATGCTTTTAATATAATCAATTCCTGCTCCAAGACCTATTATGCCTGGTGTGTTTAATGTTCCGCTCTCCATTTTATCAGGCATCATTTCGGGCTGGTAAATTATTTCCGAATGGCTGCCGGTGCCCCCATATAATACGGGCAATAGACTTAGCTCCTCGTTTATATAAAGCCCTCCTGTTCCCTGAGGGCCCATTAAACCTTTATGTCCTGGGAAAGCCATTATATCAATGCGCATTTTTTCAACATCTATTTCAAATGAACCTGCTCCTTGGGAAGCATCCAATAAAAATACCAACCCATTTTCACGAGCAAGATTTCCAATTTCTGTGACAGGCATTACAATACCGTTTACATTAGATGAAAAAGTGCTTATAATGAGCTTTGTATTGGTCTTTATTTGCTTTTTTATATCATTTACATCTATCTCTCCAAAATCATTGCAAGGTATGATAGATATTTCAATACCCCTATCCCTTTCAAGGGTCTTTATGGGTCTGATAACTGAATTATGTTCCATTGATGTTGTTATTACATGATCTCCATCTTTTAAAAAGCCGCATATACCTATATTAAGAGCTTCAGTTGCGTTTTTGGTAAAGCATATCTGCATTGGATTTTTAATATTAAAAAAGGAGCCAAGGCTTTCCCTGACACGCATTACTTCCATGGAAGCTCTTATGGACATTGCATGCCCTCCCCTGCCAGGATTTGCTCCATACTCCTTCATACATTTTTGCATCTCATCATAAACAGAATCAGGCTTTGGAAAAGATGTCGCAGCATTATCTAAATAAATCATATGTTCACCCTTGTTCTTCTAAAATCATTAAAGCAGCCGGAAAAGGTTCTAAAGCCCTTTCAAGTATGCCCTGCACATAAGCTATTAACATTCCGTAGTTAGTTATAGCAACATTATTTTCTTTCGAGAAATTTATTCTATACTGCATTTCCTGCTTATTTAACATACAGCCTCCGCAGTGAATAATGCAGTCAAATTTTTCTATATCTTTTGGAAAGTAGGTTCCTGAAGCCCATTCAAACTCAATGTCTCCACCGCTTATTTGCCTTACCCATCTGGGTATTTTAACTTTTCCAATGTCATCGGCCTGCCTGTGATGGGTACAGCCTTCAACAACTAATACCCTGCTTCCGCTCTTTAAATTTTCAATTTTTTTAAGTCCTTTTACCATTTCAATGAGTTCACCCTTATACCTGGCAAAAAGAATTGAAAATGAGGTTAAGGGCATATCGGTGGGCGTATCAGCCGAAACCTTTAAGAAAGCCTGAGAATCAGTAATAACCAAGGAAGGCTTCTTATTAAGATTTTCTATTGTTTCTTTCAGTTCATATTCTTTTGTAACTATGGCGATTGCGTCATTTTCTATTATATCCCTGATAGTCTGCTGTTGCGGGAGAATTAATCTTCCCTTTGGAGCGGCTTTATCAATCGGCGTAACAAGGACGACAAAATCCCCCGGTTTTATGAGATCGCCGCAGATACTAAGTTCTGATTCGTCAAATTTCGCATTCTGCGAAATCAATTTTTTCAGTTGGTCAATACCGATTTTCTTTAATGAACTTATTGCAACTACAGGTATATCCAGTTTGCTGCTTATGTTTTTTAGTTCATCCTCCGATATTCCGTAAACATCAGTCTTGTTTATAGCGCATATAACCGGAATTCCTCTTGTCTTGACAACTTTTATAAATTCAGTTTCAAATTTGCTGACGCCTTCAGCCGCATTCACGACTATAATGGCAAAATTCGTTTTTCTCAATACAT
>JAUZPS010000244.1 GCA_030705945.1 Bacillota bacterium | reverse complement strand
TGCTTGTTGTAGAAAGGATAATGGGATGCAATTATAACCTTTTTAGCGCTTACTTTCTTTCCGTGATGCGTAACTAATACATAATTACCGTCCTCTTCAATGTTAACTACCCTGCTTTGTTCAAATATTAGACCTCCATTTTTTGTAATTTCCTTGGCTTTAGCAAGTAAAAATTTTCTAGGATGAAATTGAGCCTGATTATCAAAACGAACTGCAGCTTTGATTGGAAACCCTAAGGGTATTTTCTCAAGGGAATCTGCTTTTATCCCGATACTGGCCGCTGTATCCGCTTCATCCCTGATCTTGTTCACATACTCATCCTGCAGGGTATATACATATGCAGACTGCGCTTTAAAATCACATTCAATATTATTTTCCTTAACCATTTTTTCAATAGTCCTAATAGCGGTTTCATTTGCGTCCGCATACTGCCTTGCCAATTCCTCGCTTATCTGATTTTTTATTTTGCTGTATATCAACCCGTGTTGAGAGGTAATCTTGGCTGTGGTATGCCCCGTTGTCCCCTGTAAAATCCTATCAGCTTCAATAATTGCTACTTTTACTCCTTTTTGAATTAGCAAGCTTGCGCATAATATGCCGGTAATCCCACCGCCTATTATTGCCACATCAACCTTTAAGTCTTCGTTCAGGCTTGGATACTCAGTACCGGGTGTTGATGCCATCCAGTAAGAATGCGGCGGTTTTATAAATTCCTTATACTTATCTGTACTCATTGAACTCCTCCAATGCAAAATTACATGAAAATAAATCACTATATATCTTTAGCAGATAAATATTGAAATATCCATAAATATAGCTTTTCTAACTGATAAATGAATTGGTTTGTTCAAAAGTGTCAATTATGAATTACATTATTTTCAGAATAACTAATGGATTAGTAAATAATAGATAAGAATATAGTTTTTTAAACTTTTTATGTTAATATTTCCTCCAGATCTCACTTTCTCTGAGTCTCAATAAAACAATCAATTAATTTTCTCGATATACTGATGCGGGTTGGAATTTCGGGAAGATTTTCGATTCCATACCATCTGGCATCGTCAATTTCGATGCCATCCACAGATATTTCACCGCTTTCATATTCCGATGTAAATCCAACCATCAATGAATTTGGAAAAGGCCATGGCTCGCTTCCGAAGTATTTTATGTTTTTTACTCTTATGCCCACTTCTTCCATAACCTCCCGCTTCACACATTCTTCGAGGGTCTCCCCCGGCTCTACAAAACCAGCGATAACACTGTACATATTTGACTTAAAATTCTTCGAATGAGCCAAAAGAATTTTTCCGTCCCTTATGACTGCTGTAATGATAGCCGGCGATATTCGCGGATAAGTAAAAAAGCCGCACTGAGGACAGATTTTTGCCCGTTCGCCTTCCTTTGTAACGGTTTTTGAACCGCATTTGCCGCAAAATTGGTGAGTCTGGTTCCATGCCAAAATCTGTATAGCCTTGCCTGCTAATATAAATATGTCTTCATCCAAGTGGCCGAATAAAGACCGCAAATCCTTGAAATAAAAGTCACCTTGCAGTTTTGCCTCGGAAAGTGCTTCAGCAACATAACAATGGCTGCTTTCAAATATCCCTAGATATTGTTCATGATGACAAGTTAACCCTAGATCTTTTATATCCTTAACCACTGGAATCATCGCTTTGCCATCAGCTAATTTTACAAGTAGTTTATCGGCGTAAAACACAAAAAACGTATCTTCATCGCTTCTATCCTTCGGCGGTATAACCCCTGGTATATATCTTTTGTAAATGCCTTCTGTATGTATCATAAAATTACCAACCTTTCTCTATTAGGACAAAACTTTAAAGATTAATATGGAGTTTATATATAATTATATACATTACTGGAGGTTAATTCAATTAATATAAAAACTATTAATAAAATCAATACCTTTTGAGTATACAATACACCATACAAAATGATTTATAAGTTTGATTTTAATACGCTACTCATATAAAATAATGCTTATAGATAAATGAATTTATTTCTAATTTTAAGTAAAGGAGGAATTAATATAAAAGCTAGTTCATTCCTAAAGTTCGCTTTCTTTGGAACAAGCACTATTATATTTAAGAGAAAGAAGCCAATCCTTGCTACTATTATACTTACAGATAAATGCAATTTGACATGTAAGCATTGCGCAGTCAATAACATTAATTGCAAGATATATCCGTACAAAAATATTATTCAAGAGATGAATATGCTCTATAAACTAGGAATACGAATATTATTTTTTTGCGGAGGTGAAACCTTTCTTTGGGAAGATGATGGAAAAAACATTAGAGATTTAGTTATTGAAGCCAAAAAGATAGGTTTTCTTATTGTAAACGTTGTTACAAATGGGACTTTCAAAATCGATTTACCTGAGGCAGATTTAATACTTCTAAGTTTAGATGGAGCGCGAGAAAATCATAACAACATTAGAGGAGATACGTATGATAAAATAATAAATAATATTAAAAATGCGACTTCAGATAATATATGCTTGTATATGGCAATAAATAAAATAAACTTAAAAGATATTGAAGAAGTAAGCTATGTTTCAAAGGAACAAAAGAACATTAGAGCTGTTTCGTTTAATTTCCATACTCCATATCCGAATACCGAATACTTATCCTTAAGTATAGAAGAAAAGAAAAATGCTTGTATGTGTATAGAACGTTTAATCAAGCAAGGTTATCCTATCTTTAACCTCAGAAGCGCTTTCAAGCGCATAGTCGAAAATAGCTTTCGAACTCCTTGCTATCAATGCTTGGTTGTCGAAAATGGCAAACAGTATACCTGTGGCAGGTGTGTGGATATAGAGGGGCTTTGTGAAAAATGTGGTTATTTTTTTGCTGCTGAATACACAATGGTTTTTGACGGAAATATCAATGTCATTATTGACATGCTAAGAACATATCTTAAATACATATAGGGGAATTGAAATGTTATTGACTTCACTATTAAGAATACTATTGACAAGGTCATTTAGACCTTTTACTTTTAAAGGCCAATATTCTAACCAGTTGGATTTCGCAGGTATGGATAATTTGGGGCTATATGTCCATATTCCTTTTTGTAAATCAATTTGTAGTTTTTGTCCATACTGCAAAGAATTATTTGATGAAGAATTAGCTTTAAAATATAAAGACGCGTTATTGAAAGAAATCGATTTAGTTTGCAAAGAAACGCGCGAAAAAAAAGCTGTAACTAGTCTATATTTCGGAGGCGGGACGCCTACATTGCTAATAGATCATCTTTCTGATATTATTCAAAAACTCAAAGAATATTTTATAATTAATGATGGCATTGGAGTTGAGATTCATCCGGATGAACTAACTGATGAGATTTTGGGCAAGCTGCAAAATGCAGATGTTTCAATGGTGAGTATCGGAGTGCAGTCCTTTGATGAAGGTTGTTTACAAAAGATAGGAAGAAGAAATATAAAGATTAAGGAAAAACTTAGTTTATTAAATAAATATAGTTTTTCGGTTATCGACATGGATCTGATATTTGGAATTCCCGGTCAGGACAAACAAATACTAAAAAACGATATTGAAACAGCTTTTAGTTATGGAGCAACCCAAATCTCAACGTACCCATTTATAGATTTTACATTTGCAAATAATGAATACAAACCATTACCTCATAAAGAAAAAAGAATTATGCTCGAATACTTAAACGAATTATGTTCACAACCAGGGATTAATCGTACTTCTGTATGGACATTCGCAAAGAGTGATACAAAAAAATATTCATCAGTTACAAGAGATACATTTTTGGGTTTTGGCGTATCCGCTACAACACTTTTACAAGATATTTTTAAGATTAATACCTTCTCTATACCGGAATATATTAATCGTATAGACAGTAATAATTTGCCTACAGCTTTAACGCTTAATTTTTCGAAGAGACAACGAGCGGTCTATTATCTTTTCTGGAGCGCATATAGCCTTCATATAAACGAAGATTCTTTTGCCGGACTAATTGGTAAGCCACTTACACAAATGTATAAATTTGAGTTATTTATAGCAAAAAAATTAGGTTTGCTTACTAAAAAAGACAATATGTATTGCTTAACTAGTAAAGCATCATATATATATCATTATTTAGAACAAAAATACACAACAGCTTATATAGATAAAATGTGGAATATATCTCGAAAGATAGCATTTCCAAGGAAGATAGAATTAAAGTAAACTTACGTTAATTATTTTGTTTTGAAATGTTCTATAGTATCAAATATTAAATGGCTCGGTTGTTATGGAAGTAAGTAATATAGGCAATCTAATCAAAATTTAGACTTTCCTTTTGTAAATATGCGCCTAAATATTCTGCAAAACGTGTAAGGCATTCAATTATACTGTTTTTCATCTGATTGGTAACTACTATATTGCTTTCCCACCACCAATTTTTAACGACGAATGGCAAATTCTTTCGGTGCTTCTCAGGCTCAAACCGAGCAACAATTTTATCGTCATAAACAATAGGTAACACATAATATCCGAACTTTCTTTCTGTTTTTGGCTTGTATACCTCCCAACGGTATTCAAAGTCGAATAGCTCAGAAATTAAATCTCTATCCCAAAGTAAATTATCAAGTGGCGCGAGAATACTGGAACGTTCATTACTTTTAGTAACAGATAATGATTTTTTCAGCGCGTCATTGTCAGCGTTTCGCATGTAAAGCGGATGCTTTATACCTTCCACTCTTACTTCTATGATTTTATTTTCATGTATAAGTCTTTCAAACGCCTTTTCTCTTTGAGAGCTTTTTAATCCTATAATACCAAGCCATGCGTCGCTTGGACGGTTCCAAAGAAGCCCCACGCTTCCAATACGCCTTAAAACATGCCAACAAATATAATCTTCGTCGGATATATTAGGATCAGATGAAGTAATCAACTCAGTTGAAAAGTATCGCTCAGGAAGGTCATAAAATTTTCGAGTATCAGCTTTATGGTGTATTATAAGTTGTCCAGCATGGTACATACCCTCTAATGCAGCTCGAGATAGTCTTGTCGGTCCCCAAGCCCAATTAACCTTTTCATCATACTCTAAATCGCCAGAACATAGAGCGCCTTTATCAGAAATCTCTTTTCGAACCAGAGATACGGCATCCTGATTTTTATCACACCAATGTTGATGACCTTCACGATGCCTTTGAAAGTAAGGCCAATCGCTGACTGAAAATATTGACATATTTTTATCCCAATAATCAAGTAGTCTGCGTTCACAATATAGAAGTTCATAAAGCATTGACTTATCAAAGGACTTTATTCGTGATTGCAATACAAGTTCAGGATTTTTACCAACTACATTTAAGGGGTCAAATTGTATACATCCGACACGGTTAATATATGATATAATCCCTTCTTTACCCGAAAACTCATAATCGCCATACAATCCGTGATGAAAAAGTAAGAATTTTCTCGCCTGCTGCTTGCTTAACTCAATTATACACATGGTTATTCTCCAAATTAGATCTTGACGCTGCTACATTTAGCATATATAAGAAGCGCTATTACTCTTACATTTGACTGAGCAGAATAACGAACGCTTAAACGTTATTTTGTGATATGCAAATGTAAAAGATTAGTTACTTTCCCGTTGTACAGTCATTTTAAAATTCGGCGGACTTTTCATAAAAATCATATCGTTTTTTAATCAAGTCCACTGTATCTACTTTATCATACAGCAACGTACACATCAATGTTAAATACACGGTGTGTCAGGAATATCTACGCCCATGGAGGATTTACCAATAGCCAAGGAATATACTTTACCGCCTTTTATCAATTCAACGTAAAACAGGCAATACCTTGGAAAGTAAGCGTGTCTGTATATAGTTTGTTTCCATCTTTTATAGTCAACTCTCGAAAATTATTTCAATTATATTTGTATGGTATTCATTCCATATTGGTGCTTTAATAATCAGAAGTTTTCCGGATTTGTCAATATCATGTCATTCCCTGAAACGCCGCAGTTTATTACTATTATTTTTCTTGGAGTAACATGTATTCTGGCTGTTAGAGCAGGAATTGAAGTCGGGGCCCGTTTTTCCGCGTTTACCTTTCCAATGGTATTAATCATAATATTACTCTAATTTTATAAGTGTATAAATGTAATTCATAAATCACCCGAAAAAAGCAAAAAAATCGGGTAAAAAAAGAGATATGCCAAACCCCGAAAGGCTTGACATATCTTCTTTGGCGTCCCGGACAGGAATCGAACCCGTATCAGTGGAACCGGAATCCACTGTCTTATCCATTAGACTACCGAGACTTATTATTCAACATTTTCATGACCATTATATTTAAGTGGTAGTGGATTTGTTTTTTATGCAGATTCTTCAACTTAATCCACTGCCCCTATATTATAGCAGAAATAATTGTTTTTGCAAACGTAAATCATCAATGAATTTCCAATAAAAGGCGCAAACTTTTAATATGTAAAGCTGTCGCGCAGCTTAAATAATACCAATACTAAGCATATTAATCGCGATTTATCAAATAGAAATGTCTTATTTCAAAATATACATTAATACCTTATCTATAATAAAATTTATTGCAATACTAGTCGCAAAAGTCCATAAAAACACTACTGGAAGAACCAAAGTTCTAAATTTTTGTTCAAAGTTGTATATTGATTTTATTCCTTTTGAAATAATTGCGCAAAACCATACCTGCAATAATATAAACACTAAAAAAAGCGCGCTTGCAAGGTCGACGTTATTTTCCACATCAGTTTTCATAGATAAAATAGTTAATAATATGTTAGGAATAAATCCAACAATATTTGCTGTAATTTGAATCTTCATAAGCTTAATAACAGAGTTCTTGTTATGCTTATCTTCTTCTGTTTTTTTGAATTTTTTAAGCAAATCAAAAATAGGGTAGGAAAAAAATAAAATATCCGCCAAGCCAATTACAATAACAAACATCAAAGATATAAATATGTTCTTTAATAAATCTGGTTGAGTCCTGTTAAAGAATATTTTCTGGTATTTATCGCTGACAGCGAATATTAAATCTATTATTCCAACAGCAAATATACCAATATATAAGGATGTTTTGCTATCAGTAAAATTCTTATAAAACTTTTCTGGCAGCAACAATATATCAAGTATCCCTTTGTTCTTCATATCGTATCTCCTTGATTAG
>JAUZPS010000243.1 GCA_030705945.1 Bacillota bacterium | reverse complement strand
TATAAAGTTCGCAAGTTACTCAAATTTGAATTTGTATCAGCTTGTCTGATTTTCATCAGACTTACCTTTACATTTTCTTAATTAACGAGTTCCTTAATTCTTTACACTGTTCACTTTTCAAAGTCCAATGCTTCGTTTGAAACAACTTTAATAGATTAACACGATGTCTTATTATTGTCAACACTTTTTCAAAAAATTATTTATAGAAATTATAAAAACTTATAAAAAAATTCTCATTTTATTTGGTGAAAGAGAGGATAATAACCCTTCAACTTCATGCGCCGGTAAAGGTTTGCTAAAATAATACCCCTGAGCGGAATCACAATTTTGCCCTAAAATAAATTCCAATTGTTTTTCCGTTTCAATCCCTTCAGCAATCACAGATAAATTCATTTTATGGGCTAATGCTATTATTGCTTCTGCAATAGCCTCCTCTTTTGAGTCTTCAGTTATCTCATTGATAAATGATTTATCAATCTTTACCGTATCAATCGGAAGCCTTTTCAAGTAGTTGAGAGAAGAATATCCTGTTCCAAAATCATCAAGTGATATTCTAACTCCTATGTTTCTTAATTCATTTAATATTTTTATTGAAACTTCAAAATCATTCATTACAATTCTTTCAGTTATTTCCAACTCAATTCTTTGAGCTTCAATACCGCTTTCATTTATAATTTGCTTTAATACATCAATAAAGTTATCATGCTGGAATTGCTTACAAGTAAGATTGACAGAAAGTGTAACAGGGCCTATATCTGCTTCAAGCCACTTTTTGAATTGTTTAAACGCCGTACGCATAACAAATTCATCTATAGCGAAAATAAGACCTGACTCTTCCGCGAACGGAATAAACTTGTCCGGTACAATTATACCATCAGTAGGATGTTTCCATCTGACAAGAGCCTCAAAACCTCTAATCTGCATATTTCTTATATCTACTTGTGGTTGATAGAATACAATAAACTCTTCGTTCTTAATAGCTTTTCTCAGTTCATTTTCCAGTTCCAGTCTCTTAATGACCTTTTCATTCATTTCCGGACTAAAAAATTCAAAACCGTTTTTCCCTTTCTCTTTTACCTGGTACATTGCTGTATCAGCATTTTTATATAAGGTTTGCGTGTCAGGGCCGTCTTTTGGATAAACTACAACGCCAATGCTTGCGGTTATACAAAAATCTTTATTCCCTAAGTACCATTGTCCTGAAAAAATATCAGTTATTTGAGTTGCTGTTTCAATAATCTTAGTCTTGTCATCAGTATTGTAGAGCAATATTAGAAATTCGTCGCCTCCTAGGCGCGCAATTATATTATTCTCGCCAATACAATTTCTTAATTTTGAACCAATACTATTAAGCAGTTGGTCGCCATAACTATGTCCTAAAATGTCATTAATAGTTTTAAAATTATCCAGATCTAGAAACAATAGAGTAAATTTGATTTTATCATTCGCGGTTTTTAAAATTTCTTCTATTTTATTTAATATATAAGCTCTATTAGGCAGATTGGTCAATGAGTCGTAATATGCAAGTTTTTCAATTTCTTTCATATTTTCTTGGAGTTTTCTATCCGATTCTGCAAGTTCTTTGTAGCTTTGCTCCTTTGAAATCTCTTTTTCCTTAATTATATTGGAAACTTTTTTTATAAGACAATACAATAAAACAGCAGTTGAGATAACATAAATCCATCCTTTGAATGTCTGAAAGTGATTTAACATAGTTTTATCCTTAGCAACATAATTGCTAAGGATATTATCCGATATGATTATCCAGGTAAAACCCACCAATAAATAAATTATGGATATTTTTAGTGGTATGTATTTCAAATCATGACAGCTATTATATTTAAAAAAATGGTTTGCTGGTCCTTTACAGTTACCTTTTTGTTTTCTTACGACTCTACTATTGCCAGTATTTATGAAGCGTTTATTTATAGGCATAAAAACCTCCAAAATTCAATGCAAAATTTAATTATGAAAGAAAACTTTTGATTTTTTAAATTATGACCAGGCGACACTAGAATGCTATTAGGGAGTTTCAAAAAATTCCTTGTTCAAGTTTATATGACGAAAACCCATTATATCAAGTTTTTGAAACGCCCAGTTGCTAAGTTTTTTGATACTACCTTAATGGACTTTTGAAACTGTAAAACAATACATAAGTCAGAAACAATAATTTATTATAGCATAACTATACAAAAAAATACAGAATAATTAAATTAAAATTTGTTTTAAAATTTGTTTAAATGCAGGGCAGATATTAAAAAACCAGTAACAAGGAATCAGACATTGAGATCTCCATGCTACTGGCTTTTAATCGGCTTTAAATTTATTGTTTTTTATTTATGATTGATTATTTAATGATTTGTTTATTAGCTGTTTTTTAACTATCCATTGCTTCTCTTAGCGTTTTAACATAGTCTGAAACATTTTTCACCGCCTCATCTATATTGCTGCTTCTTTCTACCTGCTTAACCATGGCGCTTCCCACGATCAGTCCATCGCAGTAGCCTTTCAGGTTTTTAATATGTTCAGGAGTTGAAATACCAAAGCCAATAGCTTTGGGAATGCTGGTATACTTATTTATATATGAAAAGAACTCGTTAAAATCAGTGCTGAATTTATTTCTCACACCTGTTACTCCAAGTGATGATACGCAATATAAAAAGCCTTTTGATCTTTTTGCGATCTTTTCTATTCTCTCTTTTGATGTGGGCGCTACTAAAGAAATTATATCAACATCATATTTTGAAACTACTTCATCTAGTTCATCACTTTCCTCAAAGGGCAGATCAGGTATTATAACACCATCTACGCCCGAAGACACACAATCTGAAAAGAATTTATCCGGACCATATTTAAATATGCAATTAAAATAAAGAAGAAAAACAAGAGGGACCTTTGCTGTAACTCTCATATCTTTGACCATGTCAAAAATATCTTTTATTCTGATGCTGTTTTTCAACGCTCTCTCATTTGCAGCTTGAATTACTGGACCTTCAGCTATCGGATCTGAATAGGGTATTCCAAGCTCAATTATGTCTGCTCCATCCTTCTCCATCTGTATTACTATTTTTTTAGTTCCTTCAAGGTTTGGATCACCGGCTGTTACAAAGGTTATAAGCGCTTTTTTATTTAACTCTTTTAATTCATTGAATTTTTTCTCTATTCTACTCATTGATTTTCACCCCCATATACCTTGCTACTGAATATACATCCTTATCTCCTCTGCCTGAAACATTTATGACAATTATCTTATCCTTGGGTAATGTAGGCGCAAGTTTTAATGCATGAGCAACGGCATGGGCGCTTTCGATCGCTGGAATTATTCCTTCTGTTTTGGTCAGATACTGGAACGCGTTAACAGCTTCCTTATCTGTAACAGGAACATACTGAGCCCTTCCAGTAGCGTGGAAATTGGCGTGTTCAGGACCTATTCCTGGATAATCAAGCCCTGCTGATATTGAAAATACAGGAGTTATCTGCCCGTCATCGTCCTGAAGGAAATATGATTTCATACCATGCAAAACACCTATACTTCCTTTCGTTATGGAAGCGGCGTGTTTATCGGTGTCAACACCTTCTCCAGCAGCTTCGCATCCTATCATTCCTACTTCCTTATCATTTAAGAACGGGTGGAACAGTCCCATTGCGTTACTTCCACCTCCAACGCATGCTATCAGGTAGTCAGGAAGTTTGCCTTCTTTTCGCATTATCTGCTCTCTTACTTCATTACCGATGACACTCTGAAAATCCCTGACGATAGCCGGATAAGGGTGTGGACCCACAACAGATCCCAAACAGTAAAATGTATCTTCCACTCTGGCAACCCATTCACGCATGGCCTCGCTTGTCGCGTCTTTGAGGGTTCCAGTGCCTGAGGTTACCTTGCGTACTTTTGCTCCTAAAAGATTCATTCTGAAAACATTAAGAGACTGACGCTCCATATCCTCCTCACCCATAAACACTTCACATTCCAAGCCGAAGAGTACTGCCGCGGTGGCTGTTGCAACTCCATGCTGACCCGCTCCGGTTTCGGCAATTATTCTCTTTTTGCCCATCTTGTACGCCAACAAGGCCTGGCCTAGAACATTATTGATTTTATGAGAACCTGTGTGGTTGAGATCTTCGCGTTTAAGATAAATTTTGGCTCCGCCGAGATCCTTCGTCATTCTTTCAGCAAAATACAAAAGTGAAGGTCTCCCGCCATACTCTTTAAGATAAAACTGGAATTCCTTAATAAATTCAGGATCATTTTTATACTTTTCATACTCTGTTTCAAGAGTTAAAAGCGCATTCATCAATGTCTCAGGAACATATTGTCCGCCGAACTCGCCATACCTGCCTTTCTTATGTAAATCCATGATTTCTTACCTCCATAAATTTTTGATTGAAATTTATATATAAATAACCAACTATATAAAAAGCAATTAATCTTTTACATTTGCCTATCACAAAATAACGTTAAAGCGTTCGTTATTTTGCTCCGTCAAATGTAAGATTAATAGTGCTTTTTATATATATAGTTTTACTCATAACTGCGAGCCATACTGATAAAATCGCATATTTTCTTTTCATCCTTAAATCCATCAGTTTCCACGCCGCTGCTAACATCGAGCGCCAATGGGCTCACAATATTTCTGGCTTTGATAAGGTTATTGGAAGTCAATCCGCCCGCTAAAATTATTTTACCGTACTTTTTAGCGTTTAC
This sequence comes from Bacillota bacterium, assembly GCA_030705945.1. Taxonomy (GTDB): domain Bacteria; phylum Bacillota; class Clostridia; order Acetivibrionales; family DSM-2933; genus Pseudobacteroides. The sequence goes on along the minus strand of JAUZPS010000243.1, from coordinate 2,502 downwards.
TGCCAATTCCCAGTCAAATGTTTTTCCAACTCCTCCATAACTTCCTTCAACAAAAGTGTCTAAAATAAAGGCGTCAGCCTTGAAATTTGCCATTTGGGATAGAGATGTTTCATCCTTGACTCTGAATACTTTCCAAATTTCAACCCGACCTTTTTGAGCTGCTTGCTCCCTTTCAATATTACCTTCATTTGATAAAGTTTTGAGCTTTTCCTTTAACTCTTCAATATATTCGGGTCCTTCATCCCCATGAATCTGTACTATATCCAACCCGGCCTTTTTTACTGCTTCGATAACATTATCAAGGCTTTCATTTACAAACACTCCAACCTTTTTAATGCCCGGGTTAAGCGCTTTCCCCAGTTCAAAAGCTTCTTCGTAGCTCACTCTTCTTTTACTCGGCGCAAATATAAATCCAATGAATTCAGGCATATATTTATTAACATACCCTACATCTTCTTTTCTGCGAATCCCGCAGATTTTAATTTTTGACATACGCTCACACCCTTAATTCATCGATTTTCTCCTTAATTGAAGGCGCGCTCATAAAGGTTTCTCCAATAAGAACAGCGTCTACTCCCAAACCTTTAAGGTATTCCATATCTTCGCGGGTTTTTATGCCGCTTTCGCTTACTACCGCTTTATCATGCGGAATATAGTTCATCAGACTTTCTGTTGTATTTAAACTCACTTCAAAAGTTTTTAAATTTCTGTTGTTAATCCCAATTATTTTAGCTCCAGCATCAATTGCCCTCTTAGTCTCTTCAATGTCATGAACCTCAACAATGCACTGCATCCCAAGTATTCCAGCCACAGCCTTGAATTTTTTCAGTTCCTCATCAGTCAATATTGATACTATCAAAAGAATTGCGTCTGCCCCAATATACCTTGCCTGGTATATCTGCCAGACATCAATAATAAAATCCTTTCTTAATATGGGCAGAGGAACAGACTGCCTGATCTTAACAAGAAATTCATCGGCTCCTAAAAAGAAGTTTTTCTCCGTAAGCACAGATATTGCCTGAACCTCTGACGCATAATACTCTTTTGCAATCTGAAGGGGATCAAAGTCTTCCTTAATAATACCCTTTGATGGAGAGGCTTTTTTAACCTCTGATATAATAGACACCTTTCCCTCTCTTTTAATTGCGTTAAAAAAGTCAATCGTCTTATGGAGCCCAGGTCTTGCAATCCTTTGCTTCCAGCCTTCTATGGAAAGCTGCTTCATCTCTTCATTTAACTGCAGTTTTTTTTGATCAACGATTTTTTGTAAAATCATAAATAATATCCTTTCAACATATAAAGGTATTTAACTCAATTTTGAAGTATATTCAATCAATCTATCCAACTTTTCCATTGCATTTCCCGAATCAATTATCTTAGCCGCAATTTTAATTCCTTCTTTTATACTACCAGCTTTCTTACCAACATAAAGAGCTGCGGCGGAATTCAATAAAACAATATCCCTCTTAGGTCCCTTATCTCCTTTAAATATAGAAAGAATTATCTCACCGTTAGCCTTCGCGTCTCCCCCTGTAAGGTCACCCTTTGAAGCAATTTTCATCCCATATTCCTCGGGCTCTAACTCAAAGGTACATACCTCGCCATCCTTTACTTCTGAAATCTTTGTTGATGTGGTAGTAGTTATTTCATCCATTCCGTCCAGACCATTAACTACCATAGCTCTTTCAACACCTAACTTTAAAAGAACTTTAGCAAGGGTCTCAGTAAGTTTGCCGTCAAATACACCCATTAGCTGTCCCTTTGCGCCTGCAGGATTGGTCAGCGGACCAAGAATGTTGAATATTGTCCTAATCCCCAGCTCTTTTCTAGGGCCTGCGGCATGTTTCATGGACTTGTGAAAAGCAGGAGCAAACATAAAGCAAATTCCTATGTCCTCTATGCACTTTTTCGCCTGTTCCGATGTTAGATTTATATTGACTCCAAGCGCTTCCAATACATCAGCGCAACCTGTTAGACTAGAAATGGATCTGTTTCCATGCTTTGCGACACTTACGCCTCCTGCTGCCGCCACAATTGCTGAGGCTGTAGAAATATTAAAAGAATTAGAGCCATCTCCACCGGTTCCGCAGGTATCGATGAAATAATCAATATTCGGTACAAACCTCTCCGCCTTATCCCTCATAACCTTGGCGCACCCGGCTATTTCTTCAACTGTTTCACCCTTTATACGAAGGGACGTAATAAAACCGCCAATCTGAGCTTGTGTTGCATTTCCCTCCATAATGATGTTCATAGAATCTATAATTTCATTTTCTGTCAAATCATTTCCTAAAACCAGCTTTTTAATAGAATTTTGAATCATATAACCCCACCCTCTTCACTTTTTAGCTATATATTTTGCAATAAACATTTGACAACCATTTTTTATAATGCAAAATATATACATTGCCCCGACAAACTATAATAAAATCAACTACTCTGTATCTATCGCAAAATACCGTTAAAACCATTCCTTATTTTTCTCAGTAATTTGTAAGATTA
>JAUZPS010000242.1 GCA_030705945.1 Bacillota bacterium | reverse complement strand
GTAGATACTCATAGGCTCCTGCTTTAAAGCGCTTGATTTTATATTTATATTTACCGAAACAGTTACGGGTATTTGAGGCAAAATCTCCTGCCAGTTATCCTTCAAGCTATCATGCCACTCGCTATAATTCTGAGCATGTACAATAGCTGCAAAACCTAATACATCAACACTATATTTTTTCTGCGCCACTTCCAGGCTATTTTTTATTTCATCCTCAATTTTTTTCTCCACGAGTTTTTCAACCTGCTCTTTAACTTCTCTCATACCCTGATTGGTTGATCCATCTTCCTCTACAATGTCTCCTTTGCCTGATATATAAACTGAAATCTGTGGCATTCCGTTTATCACTAGCGTCTTGATTTTTGTTTTCACATCTTCTGTTTCTACCGCTATATTTTTATTCACATATTCGGGATCTTTGACTGTTACCACAGTGTTTTTCGTTTCATTAATAATCCATGAAATTCCTCTGCATTCCTCCGGAGAAAGCCAACTGAGCATTTTGTCCTTTTTAAATATTGCTGCGCCCGACAATTCTATTGTCTTTGAACTTTTCCCGCCACTGTCACTGCCTCCCGACTGCATGGTTGCCTCCTTCAAGCTAACCTCAGAAATCAAAGGATTTCCATATTTGCTCTCAAGCTCTTCACTTACATTCAGCATATGAGATTCAACACTTTCAGCAGTAAGCGCGCGGTATCCCTCCAGCAATATAAAGGATATTCCTGAAGGGGCCTCCATTCCTGCATTAGCTGTGATATAATCCTTTGCGTCTCCTTTTGATACTACAACAGCAGCTTTCATACGTAGCTCAGGATTATGAGTGAAATAATCCACAATAGGTATAATCCCTTCCTTCGCCATGGATTCACCAATTATTACTACATTATTGTGCGCCCACATGACTCTTCTGGAAGAAATTTTAACAAGCTTTCTTACAGCATCAAATAACGAAGCTCCCTCCTCTGTTCCAACCCACACTTCGCCGCCTTGCTGGCTTCCTTTATTGTCGCTTGAATTCTGAGTGGTCGGATTTGCAACCTGTATGGTAACAGAATATCTATTGGAGCCGTCACCTTTATCAATCCCAACAGCAGTGACCAGACCCAATTCATTTATTTCACGCGAATCCCAGCAGCCACTGAAAATAGAAGTATTTAAAACTGTCAGCAATAGCAAAAAAAATACACTGATCTTTCTCATAATATCTTCCTTTTTTATTTTTTAGACGGTGTCTTGGGTTTTAAGCCTGATGCTTGCCTTACGCTGTCTTTCGCCCTCACAAATTTGGGCCTATTGAGCATCTTCCACCATGGCGCGCGGATAAAGACATCTTTATTGCCACTTTTATCAAATGGTATCACTGGCGAAAGGTATGGAGTTCCAAAAGAACGCAGTGACATCAGATGCAATAGTAAAACAATGATACTTGCCAGGTAGCCTAAAAGGCCAAAAAAAGCTGTTAGCGCCAATATCGGGAATCTAACCAGCCTTAATGCATTACTCATTGTATAAGAAGGTATGGCATATGAAGAAATAGCTGCTACAGCAATTACGATAAGCAAAAATTGGCCTACCAAGCCTGCTGATACTGCGGCTTGCCCTATGACAAGAGTACCTACAATACTTACAGTCTGTCCGATAGGCTTTGGCAGCCTAAGTCCTGCTTCCTTCATGATTTCCAGAATAATCTCCATTACTGCTGCCTCCATCACGGAAGGAAAGGGCACTCCATTCCTGCCTGCCGCAATTTTCAACGCCAGCGCGGTAGGAAGCATTTCCTGGTGGAATGAAGTTAACAATACATATAATGATGATGCTGAAATACTTAAAAACATGGCAAAGATCCTCACCCACCTTAAAAAGGTAGCCAAATAGAATTTCTCATAATAGTCTCCGCTGCTCATCAGAAATTGCCAAAAGACAGCCGGGACTATAAGCACGAAAGGGGTATTATCTACTAAAATCGCAACTCGTCCTTCCAAAAGCGCCGCGCATGCCTTATCCGGCCTTTCTGTATTGGTCATTTTAGGAAACAAAGAAAATACAGAATCTTCTATAAGATCCTCGATATATTCGCTAGCAATTATTCCATCCACATTTATTTTTTTCAGCCTGCTTTTTACTTCGTTGAGTAGTGCTTCATCAACAAGGCTTTCAACGTATGCGACTGAAACAACGGTTTTTGTCCTTTCTCCGATTTTCATATTATCGAAGCGCAAACTGTAGTCTTTAATTCTTCTGCGGATGAGCGCTGCGTTGGTTTGGATGTTTTCAACAAAACCATCCCTCGGCCCTTTTATTTCACTCTCAATGCTTGGCTCGTTGACAGCGCGTCCTTCATATTTTCTTGTTGTAAGAATCAATGCGCTTGGACACTGATCAATAAAAAGAATTGTATCGCCTTCCATAATAGCATCGCAGATTTCTTCCCACTGCCTGGTTTCTTTTAACGCTGTCGTGAAAACACCTTGCTCCATCAGCATTGATATCCGCTCTGAACCTGTGACCTGCAATTTGCCCTGAGGCAGCTTTGAATACTTCATCAAAGCTTCCAGAATGGTCTCGTCAATTACCCTGGCATCAATCATACCACTGATATATACAATGACAGCTTCCGCATTATTATAAGCCGGTATTTTGAAATGCCGGTATTTTGTATCGAAGCTTTCGCCTATTTTATTTTTTAAAAAGGTCTCATTAACATTCAGTAACTCATTAATAAATTTGTTCTCCATATTAATCACCAATTACATTTTTTACATAAATGCTTTTAGTTATGCAAGGTATACTATATTAATATTTAAATCAGCGTTTTATGTTATAATTTGGGTTTATATCATTTTTAAGGTGGTCTCTCATATTTCAGCGTAAAAGAAATAAAAATGGGATAATAAATGATGAAATAATTAAGCCCATTATTTTACGTTCATCATTATATTTCTACCCTTAAAAAAAATGGAAACCCCCTGAATTCAAGGAGTTTCCCTTTTCTAAAAATCATAATTTTCTTTTTTCCATATATTTTGCAATATAAAAAAGTATGTAAAATGTTTATTGCAAAATATATAGTATCAAAAAAACTTAGCAACTGGTCGTTTCAAAAATTTGATATAAAGGGTTTTCGTCATATAAACTTGAACAAGAAATTTTTTGAAAAGCCCTTAATTCCGTAGTTCAATTGAGGACTAAGCTTGGCGAAAAAGTAGGACAGCCATTGGTTGAGGGTGTTAAGGCAGTCAGAGAAAGCTGTAATGACCTTGGCAGCCTTGGTGAGAAAATTACTAAATCTATTGATGAAATGCTCGCGCGCATTTGTCACATACAATTATTATTATATATAAAATTTACAAACTAATAAAATTAAATACTATACGTAGCTAAAGCGCATATTCATACATCATATGTCAGAATAATTGCTTTGGCAATTTCTTTCATCGGGATTCCTTTATCCATACTTTGCTTTTGAATTCTCTTAAATGCTTCTGCTTCAGTTAGATTAAAATGACTCATGAGTAACCCCTTTGCTTTTTCAAGATCTTTTCTAATATTCATAGTTTGCTTTAGTTCTTCTAGTTCTTGTTCCAACTTCCTAATCTTAAACATATTCTTTATCATTAAATCAACTGTATTTATTAGATGCGCCCTATTTATTGGTTTTATCATCGCTACAAATTCAGGTTCAGAATTCATAGACTCGACAATACTTTTTTGGACTTCGGTGACCATTAAAATTATATAACACTGTTTACTTTCTAAGGCTATCCGAGATATTTCATACCCATTTAATAGAGGCATATCATACTCAAGTATTGTTAAATCAGGCTTAAGTGATCCTATTTTTCTAAGAGTTTCATGTCCATCCTTTGCTTGTTCAAATACAACATGTCCATTTTCTGATAGAATTTCTCTTAATTTGGATATTGAGGAATCACTACTCATAGCTAGCAAGATTTTTGTTGTATTCATATTACTCACCTAATTCTGCTATATTCCCAAACGTAATAAAAGCTTTCTTTCTTAATTAATTATAAATACCGAAAATATATTCTCTTCACGATCAGTAAGTAAAGTTTAGATGATGAAAGCCCATTATATCAAGTTTTTGAAACGACCAGTTATTTTTCTGATACTACCTATATAAAAAGCACTATTAATCTTACATTTGACGGAGCAAAATAACGAACGCTTTAACGTTATTTTGTGATAGGCAAATGTAAAAGATTAATTGCTTTTTATATAAAGCTAAAAAATCTCAGTTAAACAAAATAAAAGTGCTCTCAAGCATAGGTAATTGAAAACGCAAATACCAGCATAAAAGCATTTTTAACTTTACAAACTCTTAAAATAATTATATCTTAATTACATTTATAATGCAAAATCATTATTATGTCTAGATTTATAATATAAATTGCGTTAAGCGTTGAAACTGATATAAACCTATTAATATAGTTAAGATAACAGTTTCATAGCGCCTCTCAGTTCATCATTCTTCCAATTCTAAAACAAAATTACTACACTCTTCTTTAAATGTATTTTTGTAACACTTTCCGGAAATAGTACAATAGAAGTCATTTCTGCTTTCATCTAAAAAAAAGCAAAGATATTTGCAAAAATAGCAGTCTTTTTCACAATACATATAAGTCCCCTCCATTGGGGCATATATTTCCAACTCCGTTGCTGAAAATATACGCATAAAATTGTAAAATAGCATATACATAGAATTAAATAAATGTCATTACATGACATTTATTTAATTCATTTATCAATCATTAGTACTTACCAAGATACTGGTCGAACTCCCATTGCGTAACCACCTTTTTATAATCATACCATTCATAGGTTTTGGCTTCGATGTACTTTTCAAAAATATGTTCTTCAAGGACCTCCCTAACCATTTTACTGTTTTTCATACAATTTATTGCTTCAATCAAACTCTCTGGAAGCTTTTCCAACCCCAATTCTGTTATTTGAGTATCAGACAAGCTGTAAAGATTTCTTTCACATGGCTCAGGTGGATCAATCTTGTTTACTATGCCTTCTAGTCCGGCATTAAGAATTAACGCCAGAGCAAGATAGGGGTTGCATGCGGGATCAGGAGATCTGAGTTCTATTCTGGTTGAATCTCCTCTTGTTGGAGGAATCCTAATCATTGTACTTCTGTTCATTGCAGACCATGCAACGTACATGGGAGCCTCATGACCTGGGACTAGGCGCTTATACGAGTTGACAAGAGGATTTGTAATTGCAGAAATATCACGAGAATATTTAATTAACCCACCGATAAACCAGTAAGCTTCAGGGCTTAGTTGCTGAGAATCGCAATCACTATGAAAAATATTTTTTCCATTCTTAAATATTGAAAGATTAGTGTGCATGCCTGAACCGCTCACTCCGGTAATAGGTTTAGGGATGAACGTTGCATAGAGACCGTTTCGATATGCTACCGTCTTAACAACCTGCTTGAATGTTTGTATGCAATCTGCGATAGCAAGCCCGTCAGTATATTTAAAATCAATTTCATGCTGACCTGGCGCGCTTTCATGATGGGCTGCTTCTATTTCAAACCCCATTTTCTCAAGTATGTGACACATATCACGACGAGCATTTTCGCCAAGATCTACCGGACTTAGATCAAAATAACCGCCTTTGTCCTGAGTAATAGTTTTTGGCTCACCTTTTTCGTCAGTTTTAAATAGAAAAAATTCACATTCTGGACCGACATTAACACAGTCATATCCTAAATTATTGAATTTTTTTAAGACTTTCTTCAATATATAACGTGGATCGCCTTCAAAAACATCCCCATTATGCTTTACAACATCACAAACCAATCTTGCAGTTTTTCCATTATTGCTGTTCCATGGAAATATTAAAAAGCTACCTGGGTCAGGATGAAGATACATATCTGATTCTTCTATTCTTACAAATCCGTCAATTGAAGAACCGTCAAACATACATTTTCCGTCAAGAGCTCTATCTAGATTTTCTACAGTAATCGAAATATTTTTGGAAACCCCAAATATATCAGAAAATTGAAGATTTATAAATTTTACCTCATTTTCCGAAGCTAGCTTCAAAACATCTTCCTCTGTATATTTAGTCATAATTCTTTACCCAAATATGACAAAGAATAAACCCAGTATAAAGATACATGAACCTCTTTGCTCATATTCTTTCTATAATAAATTTAATCTTTCTTTCTACCAAATGATTATATCAAAGATATAATTATTTGAAAATAATTATTTTCAAGTTTTTCTTTCCTACAAATTTATTATATAAGCTGCATTAAAAAGATTACAATACTTATGCAATATAAAATCCTCTCGTAATTATGAGAGGATTTTATATTTATTTAATTGGATTTTTTTTAGTATGCAACGCCTTGCGCATACATAGCATTTGCAACTTTTATGAAACCAGCTATATTCGCGCCAACAACCAGATTATCTTCATATCCATATTCTTTAGCTGCTGCGCTCGCATTCTTGTAAATGTTAGTCATTATATCTTTTAGTTTAGCATCAACCTCATCGAAAGTCCAAGAGTATCTCATGCTGTTCTGGCACATTTCAAGAGCAGATGTAGCAACACCACCGGCGTTTGCCGCTTTTGCAGGACCAAAAACGATTTTATTCTTAAGAAATACTTCAATCGCTTCAGGTGTTGAAGGCATATTGGCGCCTTCACCTACTGCATAACATCCGTTTGCAACCAATGTTTCAGCCGATTTTTTATCAATTTCATTTTGTGTAGCGCTTGGAAGCGCAATATCGCACTTAACTGTCCAAATCCCTGAGCAGCCTTCAACATATTTTGCATTCGGATGGTATTTTGTGTATTCACTAATTCTCTTTCTTTCAACCTCTTTAATTCTCTTCACTGTATCTAATTTAATGCCTTCAGCATCATAAATATATCCGTTAGAATCACTTAATGCTACAACCTTGCCACCTAACTGGTGTACCTTCTCAGTCGCGTATATTGCAACGTTTCCTGAACCTGATACTACAACAATAGCCCCTTTAAATGACTTACCCTTTGCTTTGAGAGCTTCATCCATAAAGTAGCAAAGGCCATATCCTGTAGCCTCGGTTCTTGCCAAAGATCCACCCCATGTTAAACCTTTACCTGTCAGAACACCGGTAAAGTCGTTCCTTAGCCTCTTGTACTGCCCATACATAAAACCGATTTCTCTTGCCCC
>JAUZPS010000241.1 GCA_030705945.1 Bacillota bacterium | reverse complement strand
TCTCTCAATATGGCGCCTTTAATTTCTGGAGACCATTTGCTGGATTGTATATGAGATATGTAGCCATTAAATAATTTCTGATATTTATTTGTTAAGTCCGGCAGTGTATCCATAAGTTCCTTTGTATTACCCATAAGCTCCGGAATTATAAAAATGGTAGCAACAACCATCCCAAGTGTAAAAACAAGGTAGATCAAGATGATGCTGACTGAGCGAGGCATGTTTTTTGACTCAAGCTTTATTACTAAGGGTTTAAGAGAATAAGCAATTATAATAGCAATAAAAAAAGGTATAACTATTTGTATAATCTTATCTTTATTGCTATACAAGAATATTCCGAGTAGGACTATGAGCAGAATTATTGGGGTAAAAATAAGTACCTTTTTTTTGAAATTAATCATATCTCACCTTTTATCTAACATTTAGCGGAGCAAAATAACCAACGGTTTTAACGGCGTTTTTATATATATAAATATAAAGATTAATTGATTGTAATCTAACTCTACTTTCCCGCATAATTAATATTCTTACAGCTATATTCTATATAAAAAGCACTATTAATCTTACATTTGACGGAGCGAAATAACGAACGCTTTAACGTTATTTTGCGATAGGCAAATGTAAAAGATTAATTGCTTTTTATATAATTATGATACACACATCAGATTTATCCAAATATAATTGAATTTATGGCTGTTTAATTTGAAGCGGGAAAGTAGAGTTATCCAATTAATATTTATTCAAAATAGGAATTCTATTTGCTTTTTACCTGAATAAATCAACTACATCTCCAATTGCATTGCTTGTTTTTCTGAACATGTTCCTTCCGGCTCTCATCATGCGTCTTCTATTTCTTGGTCTCATCATATCAGCGTTTTTCATAACTCCTATAGATGCGCCTATTAAACTTCCTAAAAGCAATCCTTTAGTAAAGCTACCTCTCATCTTCTCACCTCTTTTCCTGATTTTCATCCTGAAGAAGTTTTTTAATTAAACCTCCACCGGTGCTAAGCATCTCGTCAACAGCTTCCTTGTCAACTAATATATTTTCCTCGCTGAATTCAACCTTACCAAACAACGGTATTATATTTCTTCCTTGAATAAGGTCATGAACCAGGCTGTCTGAGAGTTCAAGGCCTTCAATCATACCTGTCTTAAAATCAAACAATATATCTTTTACCGTTCCATAGTCTTCGCCTGATTTGGAATATATCCTCAATCCGACTAAATTTTCCTTATCTTTCAGGTCTCTGCATTCTTCCAATTCATTCATTTTTTTTGCGCATGAACAGTCATTTACAATTACCGCGTCATTGCCTATATTTATTACATCTTCTAATAATATAGCCTTTTTTCTTAACTGACAGCCAGTTCGTTCAAGGACAATTGCCATTAGCTTCTTTTGTTTTGGATAAAAAATCAGCTCGCTGACAATTCCGATTTTTTTACCGTTATCAACGCAAATTACAGGTAACCCGACTACCTCGCTATATCTTTCCAAAGTAATCTCCCCATGTATGTTATTTAAGGAAGAATTAAAAAACAACTAAATAATAAAATTATGAAGTTATTATTTAACGTTCCTCAAGACAGAGAAAAGTTTTATGAAAAACATGTTATTATTATTTCAGAATATGCTTAAAAAAATTCATTATAAACTATTTGACTACAATTGCATTTTTATATAATATTATATAAATAAATAGCCGTTGACAGATGCCGAACTGTAAAATTTTAAAGAAGTTTGCGTTAAAAAACTTTTTCGGCTGTTCATCTTGCTTTAATGTTCATTGCGCATTATAAAAATATATTGAGATTAAGAAATAATTTTAAAATATAAGGGGATCAATAAAAATGAAAAACGGATTAGAAAACTTAGGTATCAAAGTACCAGTTATACACATGCCGAATAATGAAATCAATTTGGGTAAATGGGCTGTTGTAGCATGCGATCAGTATTCATCTCAACCGGAATACTGGAGGGAAGCGGAAAGAATTGTGGGGGACAGTCCTTCTACTTTAAGGCTTGTCCTGCCTGAAGTATATCTTAACAAGCCTGAGGAAGCAGAAAAATCAAGAGATATAAATAAAAATATGGTTGAATATGTAAAGAACGGTGTTTTAGAAGAGCAGCAGCCTGGATTCTTTCTTGTTGACAGAAAAACTTCCCATGCTGAATCCAGAAAAGGCTTGGTCATTATGCTTGACCTGGAAATGTATGATTACCGCGAGGGCTCACAGTCTTTGATAAGGGCAACTGAACGTACGGATGTCAATAGACTTCCGCCAAGAATAAAGATAAGAGAAAATGCCAGTTTGGAGCTTCCACATATTATGGTTCTTATAGATGATCCGGATAAGTCAGTTATTGAACCGTTATTTGATATAAAGGATAGATTGATTTCAATGTATGACTTTGAACTTATGTTGGGCGGAGGCCATATAAAGGCATATAAAATTGAAAATGAAGCGGTTATCAACGAAATATTTTCTTCAATTAATAAACTTGCTGACAAAGAAACTTTTAAAAGCAAGTACGGGGTTGGCGACGATAAGGGAGCACTGCTGTTTGCGGTTGGGGATGGAAACCACTCTTTAGCGTCGGCAAAAGCTCACTGGGAAAATATAAAAGCAGTAATTGGCGATGAGGAAAGGCTTTCTCATCCTGCCAGGTACGCGTTGGTTGAGCTGGTCAATGTTCACGATGCCGGTCTTAAGTTTGAACCCATCCATAGGGTAGTATTCAATATAGATTTAAACAATTTTGTTGAAAGAATGAAGGCGTTTTATAATGGTTGTTCGAAAATAGAGTTGATAAAATATAATACAAAAGAGGAAATGATGTCTGAGGTTAAGAAGCTAAGTAAAAACAAGACAGAACATTATATTCCGATAATAACTTCTGACACTCACGCGCTCATTGAGGTTAAAAGTCCGAAATGTAACCTGGAAGTCGGAACCTTACAAGCTTTTCTCGATGAGCTTATAAAGATTGATACTAAGGTGAAAATTGATTATATACATGGCGAAGAGGTTGTTGATTCACTTGGAGCAAAGAATGGAAATATAGGGTTTTACCTCCCAGTTATGGATAAGAATGATCTATTTAAGACTGTAATATTGGATGGAGTTTTGCCTAAGAAGACTTTCTCAATGGGTGAAGCTGAGGAAAAAAGATTTTATCTTGAGTGCAGGCTTATTAAAGATATCGAACTGTAAAGTTTCATAATAAGTTTGCTTTGAAAGACCCTTTTTCTGTTGCTCAACAGTTTTATATATATAAAAATATGTGATTATAACTTCATCAGATGTTTGGAGGCTTTTATATGAATGATATTCTTAGTAAGATTAACGAAACTTGCGCTTTCATAAAATCAAGGATTACTGAAAAACCTCAGATTGGTATTATTCTCGGTTCTGGCTTAGGACCGTTGGTGGAAAGAATTGAGAAAAAGATTGAAATTGACTATAGGGATATACCAAACTTTCCTGTAACAACTGTAGAGGGACACGCCGGAAAACTTGTCAGTGGTAGCCTTGGCGGCAAACAAGTTGTAGCGATGAAGGGAAGATTCCATTACTATGAGGGTTATGATGTTTCACAAGTGGTTTTTCCGGTTAGGGTACTAAAGCAAGCAGGGATTGATAATATAATAGTTACTAATGCTGCCGGAGGAATCAATAGCAGTTTTAAAGCAGGGGATCTTATGGCTATAACTGATCATATTGGGCTGTTTGCGCCTTCTGCTTTGAGGGGTGCTAATGTAAAGGAGTTTGGAGCAAGATTTCCTGACATGTCAAACGCGTACGACAAAGAATCTATTAAACTTATAGAGAAAGTTGGAGCTCAATTAGGTGTACAAATCAAAAGAGGAGTATACGCCTTTGCTCAAGGTCCTATGTATGAAACGCCTGCCGAAATAAGGACCCTTAAGATTATGGGAGCTGACGCGGTTGGGATGTCTACTGTTCCGGAGGTAATAACCGCAGTACATTCTGGAATGAGGGTGTTGGGAATATCTTGTATAACTAATATGGCTGCAGGAATTTTGAATCAGGAATTGAATCATGAAGAGGTAATGAAGACAGCAAAAGATGTAGAAAGCAAATTTGTTTCAGTGGTAGAAAAGGTAGTGGAACAATGGAAGTAGCTTCTATATAAAAATTGGGCGATAAAAATTGATGGTTTTATTGTTGAAATACAGTATGCAATTTTACTAATATTAACGCAAACATTTTAACCAACTTTATACAAAAATAAGGTTGGTTATTTTTATGCCTGTTAATTTTGTCTTGATAAGAAATTACTGAAATGATTATATAAATGTAAATAACTATAATTAAGTATAAAATTAATGAATTTAAAAGAAAATAATATTTGAAAATATTTATTTAATGATATATAATATTCATGTAAATATTGGATGAGGTGTTGTTGTGGAAAAAGAAATATTGACTATGGAAGAAGCGGCAGAACTTTTTAGCGTCAGTGTAAAGACGTTTATAAAGCTTCTTAAAGAAGAAAAAGTTCCTGCAAGAAAGATCGGAAGAGAGTGGAGATTTAGCAGACAAGCATTGATAAGCTGGTTGTCTGTGGGTGATTCTCAGCATTATTCCGCAAGCGAAGGAGAAGCAAAAGATTTCTTTAATGATGTTGCTCCTAAGTGGGAAGAATTGAGAAAAAATTACTACGATGAATCAATTAAAAATAAATTAATTGAGATGGATATAATAAAAAGCCACATGTTTGTCGTTGATCTTGGAGCAGGCGACGGTTATATTTCAAGGGAAGTATCTAAGACAGCTAAAAAGGTTATTGCTGTTGATATAGCGGGAGAAATGCTAAAAGAATTAAAAAGGAAAGCTTTTGAACAGGGTATAAGCAATATAGATATAGTGGAAGGGGATGGACTTGAAGTACCCATACCTGAAGCCTATGCTGATATTGTTTGCGCAAACATGTATTTGCATCATATTTCAGAACCAAACCTTGCAATAAAAGAGATGTCAAGGATACTAAAACCTGGCGGAAAAGTTTTTATAGCGGACTATTTCGAACACTCAGACAATGAACTTAAAGAAGAGATGCGCGATATATGGCAGGGATTTAAAGAAAGTGATCTTAAAGCTTGGTTTAAAGCTTCTGGTTTTAAGAAAATAAAAATAGAAAAGCTTGTTGGAATTTCGACTAGATCTGCTAAGGCTGCGGCTGACGCGCCAATATTTGTCTTAACGGCGGAGAAATAATTATTTTATGGAGGTTCAATATGGGCAAGGTAGTTGTTTGTGGGTCAATTGCATATGATAATATTATGGATTTTCCAGGACTATTTAAGGAGCAGATTTTACCGGATAAGATTGATTCGTTAAATGTAAGCTTTCTTGTAAACAGTCTCAAAAAGGTAAGGGGAGGCACTGCGCCTAACATCGCTTACAGCTTGGCGCTAGTGGGTGAAAAGCCTCTTGTTTTAGGAACTGCTGGAAAGGATTTTTATGAATACAGAGATTGGCTTGAGGAAAATGGTATAGACACGAAACTTATTAAAATATTAGATGATGATTATACTGCTTCATGCTTTATCACAACTGATCTTTCAAATAATCAGATTACTGGATTTTATCCGGGAGCTATGGCCAAAGATTCTGAAATATCTATAAAAAACATTGATTTAACAGGAGTATCAATGATAGTTATTGCTCCAACGGAACCCGGCGCGATGGTTAAATGGGCATCAGAATGTCAGGAGATCGGAGTTCCTTACTTGTATGATCCTGGAATGCAGATTCCCAGACTTTCTGCAGAAGAACTTACAAAGGGTATAATGGGAGCAAGGATTGCTATATTTAATGAATATGAATATATACTTATGAAAGAAAAGACAGGGCTTTGTAAGGAAGATATATTAGAAAAAGTTGATATATTGGTTGAAACTCTTGGTGAAAAGGGTTCAATACTAAAAGGCAGGAATCAAAGAGTTCAGATTGCGCCCGCAAAACCTACAAGGATTGTCGATCCCACAGGCGCAGGTGATGCTTTCAGGGCAGGGCTTATCAAGGGATATCTTGAGGGCGCGTCATTAGAAAAGATGGGGAAATACGCAAGCGTGACTGCGGTTTATGCTGTTGAAAATAAAGGAGCGACAGAACACAGATATACTTTAGAAGAGTTCAAAATGAGATACAATGAGAACTTTGGGGAAATATAAGTTTTAAAGCTATTGAAAATATCATTTGATTACCAAATTTTCCCACTTTAAATTAAGCAGCCCTAAAAACTGCCATAAATTCTACTGAATTTGGATATAAATTTGATAGGTGTATTATTGTGAGAATATATCTTCAAGAATACTAATAGCGTGGAAAATTAAGTTAATTATAATTTGTTTATATGTAGCTGATATAACGTATCCAGAGTTGAGGATTAATAACAATTTAAATAAACTTTAAAATCAAGTCTTTGAATTAAAACATCAAATGACTTGATTTTAGTGGTTTTATATCGCTATAGTTTAAGGCTTACAAAGCGAACTTATGAATCAAGGTATATATTTTGCAATATAAAAAATGGATGTAAAATGTTTATTGCAAAATATATAGGTAGTATTAAAAAACTTAGCAACTGGTCGTTCCAAAAACTTGATATAATGGGCTTTCGTCATATAAACTTGAACAAGGAATTTTTTGAAACGCCCTTATCCAATAAAAAATGTTTGCTTATTCGCATAATTGTGAAAAAACTAATGCAGCTTGTCCATTTATATACAAAAATAGATATAAAATGCTGCTTTATGTTTCATGATAAGCGTCTTATATTGACTTTCCTAAAGATAAAAAGTATACATCCTTATTCATAAATTATAAAAATACAATATTTATGTAAGTGTGGCAAGTTAATTAACTCTGAGTTCATAAAACATTCAAAGTTTATCTTTCCACGTATTTTCTAATGAAAGAAAATATATATTACATAAAATATAATTA
Organism: Bacillota bacterium; assembly: GCA_030705945.1. Classification (GTDB taxonomy): domain Bacteria; phylum Bacillota; class Clostridia; order Acetivibrionales; family DSM-2933; genus Pseudobacteroides. The sequence goes on along the minus strand of JAUZPS010000241.1, from coordinate 244 downwards.
ATGGCGAAAACTTATATAAATAAAAAGCGCTATTAATATTACGTTTAGCAGAGTAAAATAACGAACGGTTTTAGGGTGTTTCAAAAAATTCCTTGTTCAAGTTTATATGACGAAAGCCCATTATATCAAGTTTTTGAAACGCCCAGTTGCTAAGTTTTTCTGATACTGCCTTAACGGTATTTTGCGATAGATAAGTTACGAAAAAGATTAATTGATTTTAATATATATTTCTTAACGCATACAT
>JAUZPS010000240.1 GCA_030705945.1 Bacillota bacterium | reverse complement strand
ATTTCCTACTTCTCCCCTATACTCTGAAACAAATAAACCTCTGCCTTTACCACATATCGGACAGGTTAATACAAATCCGTTCAGGTTACCCTTATTAAGAGCCCAAAAAGTTTTGCAATCATCCTTCGAACATTGGTATTTGTACATATTATGCCTCCTTAAAAGTCCTTTTTTCTATATTTAAGATACCGAACTGTAAAGTTTTATATAAGTTCGCTTTGATGGGTCTCGCTACGCTTCATTGCTCGCCCAAGCGACCCGGAAAAGCCATTTTTGAGGCTGCTTGGCGCAACAAATAAAACTAATATTATAGGTCGATATCTATATTTCTACTCACCCATTGCCTTAATTATGAGCTTTTTCTTTCTCTGTCCGTCAAACTCGGCATAATAAACCTGCTGCCACGGTCCAAGATCCAACTTGCCTTCTGTTATCGGAATAATCACCTGATGTCCTACAAGGATATTCTTCAAGTGACTGTCCCCATTCTCTTCGCCTGTTTTATGATGCTTATAATCGGACCTTTCTGGAGCGAGACGCTCAAGCATCTCATCGATATCCTGAATTATTCCGTTTTCAGCGTCATTGATATACACTCCTGCAGTAATATGGGCAGCTGAAACCAGAATCATCCCTTCCTTGATTCCAGATTTTTTAAGAGCTGAATCCACTTCATCAGTTATGTTTATATACTCTCTTTTTTTCTTGGTATTAAAATATAAGTACTCAGTATGAAATTTCATATTTTTCCCTCCTTAAGAGAATAATGCTTCAACAAACTCCTTTGCGTCAAACTTTTGCAAATCTTCTATTTTTTCACCAACGCCTATCAGCTTAACAGGAATATCCAGTTCAGACTTAATTGCAATAATTATTCCACCTTTAGCGGTTCCGTCTAGTTTTGTCAGAACTATACCTGTTATATCTGCTATTTCATTAAAGGTTTTTGCCTGTGAAATGGCATTCTGACCCGTTGTTGCATCTAATACCAGCAGGGTTTCACGAGAAATATTCGGCAGCTCTCTGTCGATAACTTTATATATTTTTTTCAATTCATCCATAAGATTCTTTTTTGTATGCAGCCTTCCAGCAGTATCACAAATTAGAACATCGACTTTTCTGGACTTTGCGGCCTTAATTGCGTCAAATATAACAGCAGCAGGGTCTGAGCCCTCGGACTGTTTAATCAGGTCAACGCCCACTCTATCGGCCCAAATCTCAAGCTGATCTATTGCCGCTGCCCTGAAGGTATCGCCTGCCGCCAGCATTACCTTCTTTCCCCTTTGTTTCAAAAGGTTTGCTATTTTGCCGATGGATGTTGTTTTACCTACTCCATTAACTCCCACTACAAGAATAATCGATGGAGCGCTCTCAAGTTTTATTTCTGAGTTCTCTTCAGTCAGAATTTCCTCCAGCTCTTCCTTAAGAAGGTCCTTAACCTTCGAAGCGTCTGTAACCCTGTTTTCCCTGACTTTCTTTTTAAGGTCCTCGATCACTCTCAATGAAGCGTCAACACCTATGTCTGAGGTAACCAATATCTCTTCAAGTTCATCAAACAGCTCGTCATCAACTTTTCCAAAAGCAACCAGAACCTGATCAATTTTTTCTGTAATACTCTTTCTCGTCTTCGTTAATCCTTCTTTCAACCTGTCAAAAAGTCCCATGTACGTATCTCCTCTAAAGTTTATTATATAGTTTGTATTTAACTTAACCTGTCTTTAACTTGCCCGTTCCCCCATCTTCATCGATACTATTTTAGATACCCCGTGTTCCTGCATTGTGACGCCATATAGGGTACTTGCGGCTTCCATTGTGCCTTTTCTGTGTGTTACCAGTATAAACTGCGTGTTAACGGTATATCTCTTAAGATACTCGGCAAACCTGTTTACATTGGCGTCATCGAGAGCCGCCTCTATTTCGTCAAGTATACAGAATGGAGAAGGCCTAAGCCTCAATATCGAAAACAGCAAAGCAATTGCTGTAAAAGCCCTCTCTCCACCTGACAAGAGCATCATATTCTGAAGTTTTTTGCCAGGAGGCTGAACTTCAATTTCTATACCGCTTTCCAGAACATTTTCCTTATCAACCAGTATAAGATCTGCTCGACCGCCTTCGAAAAGTTCTTTGAAAACGACGTTGAAATTTTCATTGATAAGCTTAAATTGTTCAAGGAATTGACGTTTCATTATACTTATCATCTCATTTATAACTTTTTTAAGTTTTTCCTTTGCCTGATCCATATCGTTCTTCTGAGCGCTCATGAATTCGTAGCGCTCCTTTGTTTTTATATATTCCTCAATTGCCGCTATATTAACAGGCCCAAGTTCTTTTATTTCACTTTTTAATTCAGTGATCCTTTTCTGAGCCTGGGTAATGCTGCCAATGTCTTTCTTCAATTCAAGAGCGTTTGAATAGGTAAGTTCATATTCATCCCACATTCTATTCTGAATAACCTCAAGTTCTGCTTCAATCTTTGCTTTTCTTACTTCTACCCTGTTGTAATCTTCCTGAAGAAGAATTATATTTTTATTGGCATCCTGTATCTGATTTATTATATCAGCCAGTTCTTCTTCCAGAACTTTTTTCTCTTCAACAGCCTTATCAATCTGAAGAAGTTTGCCTGTTTTTTCTTCACTTAACGCTTTAATTCTTTTATCAAGACCCATATTCTCAGTTTTTAGAGAATCCACTTCGCTTAAGTTTTTTCCCTTTTCAACTTTCTTTCTTTGAGAGCTCTTCTCTAATGACGCTTTCTCTTCTATTATCCGACTAAGCGCTTCCTTAACTCCCTCAATGCTCTCGGTAATTGAATTTACAGATATTTTAAAGTCCATTATGTCGTTACTCAGGGTTTCTCTTAATGACTGGTCTTCCTTATGCTTTTCCTGATGCTTTGAAATAATTTCTTTAGTGGCGTTTATGTCTTTTTCTATATCGATTAATTCCTGATTATACTTGCCCTGCTCTGCCTCAGTTTCCATCTCCTGTCTTAGGAGTTGATCCTTTTCCTGTTTTAACATCTCAGCTTTTGCTTCAGCTCTTCTTATATTTTCTTCTATCTGCGATAAATGACTCTCATCGCGTACTTTTATAAGTTCATTTGTGTTTATATTCTTTTCCTCTTTTGAAATATCGGAAAGAATCTCCTCTAACATTTTTGAGGCTTCATTGATCTGCTTCTCCAATGACTGCTGGGTTGAAGCAAGTTTTTCTATTTCAAGCTTTAATTCCGTTATCTCTCTGTTTCTGCTTAATATACCCGGACCTGAGTTATCTGAGCTACCTCCGGACATGGATCCGCTTGTGCTTAATATATCCCCTTCTAAAGTAACTATCCTGAAACTGTAACCAAACCTTTTCGCAATTTTAATTCCTGAGTCAAGGTTTTCAACAACAACAACCTTTCCTAATAGGTTTAAGATTATTCCGTTATACTCATTTTTGCATTTTATAAGATCAGACGCAACTCCAATAAATCCCGGCTGATTCCGTGCTTCATTTAAAATATTATTATCCAGATATCTTCCTTTTACAGATGTTATAGGTAAAAATGTAGCTCTTCCAAGCTTGTTTTTTTTCAAATATTCAATAGCCCTTTTAGCATCCTCTTCGGAAGTTGTAACAATGTTCTGAAGCGCGCCTCCAAGAGTCATTTCAATTGCTGTTTCGTATTTTTTATCAACCGTGATAAGCTGCGCCAAAGCCCCATGTATTCCTTGTCCAAACTCCTTCGATTGCTGGCAGGCCTGAAGAACCACCTTTACGCTTCTATTATAACCTTCCAGCTTGTTTTCCATGTCCATGAGCATTTTATGCCTTGAGGCTTTAAATTGATGTTCGGATACCGTTGCGCTATGTCTTTTACGTAAACCGATAAGTGACATTTCACATTCTTTTTTCTGTCCGGTCAGCTCTTCAATTTCTGAGTTTGCCTTACTTATGGCGTTTTTTGCTTTTAGAATGCTCTCGCTTATATCTTCTTTTTTTATTATCTCTCTGTCTTTATCCAGAGTAATCTGATAAATTTCCATATCGATCCCATTTTGTCTTTTCTTTAAATTCTCCATATGGGATTTAATATTATTTATCTGAGTTCTCTTATCAGTCAAAAGATCAAGCTTATCCATAATGCTTGACTTGAGATTTTCAATATATCTTTCATTTTCGCCAAGAGTATCATTTAAAGCAGCCATCTTACTTTCATAATCTGAAAGCTTTGAAGAATATTCTTCGTATCTTTCATTTAAATATTTAATCTTTTCATTTTTTGAAGCCTCATCATCAATCATCTGTTTGACTTTTTCATTGATCTCAGAAACTTCCATGTCTATTCTTTCTATATTTTTAACATAATTATGGATTTTTTCATCATTTAACTTTATATCTGAATTACATTTCTCAAGAACGCTTTCAAAATTATAGTACTCCTGCTTAGCAACATCAAGGTTTTCTTCCATCAGCTTCATTCGATCTGTCTTTTGTTTGTTTGAAGCGGTGATGTTTTCAAGGCGGATATTCTCATTGTCAATACTTTCTTTTATCTTAAGGTACTGTTCCTCATGCTCCTTAATCTTCTCCCTGAACTTTGCGATATTCTCAATATAAACGTTTATTTCAAGTTCTTTTAGGGTATCCCTTATTGAAAGATACTTTTTTGCTGTCTCCGACTGAACTCTTAAGGGCTCTATCTGCATCTCCAATTCATTTATTATATCATTTATTCTTACCAGGTTTTGTTCTGTCTGTTCAAGTTTCTTCTCAGCCTCAATTTTTCTTACTTTATATTTCATTATTCCTGAGGCTTCCTCAAATATATGCCGTCTTTCTTCAGACTTTGTGCTTAATATTTCATCAACCCTACCCTGTCCTATAATTGAATAGCCGTCCTTCCCAATCCCCGTATCGAGGAAAAGCTCATGTATATCCTTAAGACGGCACAAGGTCTTGTTTATGAAAAATTCACTTTCTCCCGAACGGTAAACCCTTCTGGTGACTGTAACCTCATTATATTCAATAGGCAGTGTATGGAGGGAATTATCTATTGTAATTGAAACCTCCGCAAGCCCCATAGCTTTCCTATGTTCGGTTCCCGCAAAAATAACGTCCTCCATTTTAGTTCCCCTCAAGGTTTTAGCGCTCTGTTCACCCAAAACCCATCTTACCGCATCGGCAACATTGCTCTTTCCGCTTCCGTTAGGGCCTACAACTGAGGTTATTCCTGAATTGAAATCCAGATTTATTTTGTCGGCAAAAGACTTAAAGCCTTGAATTTCCAATTTTTTAAGGTACAATTAACAACACCTCGTATTTTATTGATGAAACACTTTATCTAATTAAAATCAATTAATCTATACATTTGCCGATCACAAAATAACGTTAAAGCGTTCGTTATTTTGCTCTGTCAAATGTAAGATTAATAGCGCTTTTAATTTAAGTTGCTTCGTATTCTTAATAATTTTAACATAAATTTTTATTTATTCAATTACAAAATAAGAAAATATATCGACTGGCAGCATGAAATTCCTACAATCTAGATGTTTCGTGATAAACATTTTACATTACTTATAAAATCATGAAACATGTACCTTGATTTAGGTAGTATCAAAAAAAACTTAGCAACTGGTCGTTTCAAAAACTTGATATAATGGGTTTTAGTCATATAAACTTGAACAAGGAATTTTTTGAAACGCCCTTATAAATCGTTAAAAATTCCAAATTATTTTCGCAACTTAATATGCGTTAACTTCATTTGCTGTATATAATACTATATAAACGCCTGATAGCTCTTCAAAAGATTACAAGTCTTACTATGAGCATCTAAAATGATTTTTCTTTATTATCCATAAGAAGCCCAATCATAGGCCAAAACACAACCATTGTACAGATATTTTCATCAGTAAAAAAACCGCAGACACAATAAACAACAATAATACCAATCAACGAAATACTAAGGTTATTTTTTTTGCAATTAGAAGCTTTAGCTGAATTGTTTTCTTTTGCGCCATTTATCTCATTGGCTTTCCCGATAATTTCGCTGCTTTTATTTTCACCCCGGCTTATAAATAATGCTTTCAAGCCTATTATAAACGGATATAATATGATTCCTATAAAAAATATAAGTGAAATCAATCCTGTTTCAATTGCTTTTTGCAGATAAATATTATGAGCCATATCGATTTTGATATACGCGTTATACATAAACTTTAGCTTGCCAAGAAAATCATCCTGCGGAAAAGAATAATAAAAATTATCCGGTCCGCTTCCAATAAATATATTATTTTTTATCAGAGGAAGGGCTCTTGACCAGATATATCCCCTACCTGACGCAAGTCTCTCTCTGCCGTTAAACAACCAGCTTTCAACAGGTTTTATATTTGCGTCATTGCCTGACATGTCCGAAAAAATAAAAGTGTCGTTTTTTATATTAAACCTTAAAAGGGCATTTTTCTTTTTTATATAGAGCTTGTCTTTGTCCGCAAAAACAATAAAGTCTCTATAATTTTCCGCGTTAATGACATATCCTTCATCCTTTTTTGAGTAGTCTAAAGTTAAGACCTTTCCAACTGTATCTGTAAAAATCAATTCCCCGCCTTTTTTTTGAATATTAAGACATCTGTTATCAAAAAAAAGCGTAAGATGACTATTTTTAATTTTAAAATCTTTTATCCTTTCTCCTACTCCCGTGGAGGAATCCTGACTGTTAACATCAATCGTTGAAAGCCTCTCCACAAACTTCCCATTTCCAGTTAAAATTGCGGGAAGAACTGATATCGCAATACATAGTAGGCACAGAATTATACTTTTATAATATAATTTAAACTCTTTTAAAGTTAGCGTAATTACAACAATTATTCCGATAAATCCGCCAAAATAAGCTCCTCTTGAATAACAATTTATTAGAGAAAATATTGCTAAAGCCATACTTGTTAAAGGCAATATTTTTCTTTTAGCAGTATCTTCAAATATAGCTCCTGTAAGCGCGAATACCGCTATCAATGCCGCGTATACTCCAAAAACATTGGAATTATAGAGGGTTGAATAGATGGAATTTCTAAAAGACGCCGATGGATCATCGGGGTATAAAATATTTTGCGCCATATCGGCGTATTGTTTTGGTATTATCAGTTTTTTAATAATTTCGGCTTTAAATGGATCATGACCGAGAAATTGAAATATGCCGATAATAAAAATTATTATTGATGATATGTACAAGAACTTAAATATAAGATCTCTTTTAATATTGTT
>JAUZPS010000024.1 GCA_030705945.1 Bacillota bacterium | reverse complement strand
TAAATTATTTTAATATACCATTATTTTGCTAAATCTTACTCAACAAACCGTTGAATATCTGTTCTTTTGTTATAAGGTAATCACAATTAAAAATATCTTTCTGCAGTGTTCCGTTTATGTCTAAAAGTCTTAATCTAATATATCCTTGAATGTCGATCTCGTCCAATTGATCAGCTTCCATATCTATTAGAGTCAGAATATCACCAGTTATCTTATACAAGTGTTCCAGATCGCTTTTTAATTCTGTGCCTATTATCAACGACATATGCGCTCCTCTATAACCTTATATTTTTTTAAATGATATAATCTTTACATTTATTAAATATAGCTATTAAAATAACTAAGTTTTTATATTATAATATACCTATATTTTTAAATTAATATTTACGATAACAGGAGGTTTTATATGGAACACAAAGCTGAAATAGGCGTTTTTGGCGGCTCAGGATTTTATTCATTTCTGGAAAATATTGTTGAAGTTGATTTGGAAACACCATATGGAAAACCCAGCGATAAAATAGCTTTAGCAGAATTCGAAGGAAAGAAAATCGCTTTTCTTCCTAGACATGGCAAAAAACATCAATACCCGCCTCATATGATCCCTTATAGAGCAAACATTCATGCTATGAGCCAACTTGGCGTCAAAAAAATAATCGCGCCGACTGCTTCCGGAAGTTTACAGTCTGATATAAAACCTGGCGAATTTGTAGTTTGCGATCAATTTGTGGATAGAACCTGGGGTCGAAAAGACACATATTTTGATGGTCCTGAAACAAGGCATATAAGCGCGGCTCATCCGTACTGTCCGGAATTAAGGAAAATTGCTATTGAGGCCGGAAAAAGCCTGGGAATTACAATTCATGAAAAAGGCACAGTAGTAGTAATTCAGGGCCCAAGGTTTTCAACTGTATCAGAAAGCAGATGGTTTAGTAAAATGGGTTGGGAAGTAATAAATATGACTCAGTATCCCGAATGCTACCTGGCAAGGGAAATGGGAATATGCTATGCTAATATAGCGCTGATAAACGATTTTGACGCAGGTCTAGAAGGTCATGACGACATAAAACCAGTAACTGAAAAAGAAGTCTTAAGAGTATTTGAGGAAAACAATGAAAAAGTGAAAAAAATGCTTTTTGAAATAATAAAAAGGATTGACACTAACAGCCAAACAAAGTGTTGCTGCAGCATATAAATGCAATATATTATTCTTACAATTTTAGTATCTAACACCATCATAAACTATAAAAGGAGATACCAGTATGAGACCTCTTGAATACTCCGATGGAGTTTTAAAACTTCTGGACCAGACAAAGCTTCCCCTTGAACAGGTAACCGTTGAATGCAGAACTTACGAGGAGGTTGCTGCCTCAATCAGGGACATGATAGTAAGAGGAGCTCCCGCAATTGGAGTTACAGCGGCTTATGGAATAGCAATAGGCGCTCTGGCGATTTCAACTAATTCTAAAGAAGAATTCACAAACCAATTAGAAGAAATATGCAATACAATTCGCAATACAAGACCAACAGCCGTAAACCTTTTCTGGGCTATCGAAAGAGTCTATAAGTCAGCGCTTGATAATATGGACAAGCCAATAGCTGAGATAAAAGAAAAAGTGCTGGAAGAAGCTATCAGAATGGATAATGAAGATGTTGAAAATAACTGGGCTATTGGTCAGAATGGAAGTAAACTTATAAAAGATAATTTCACAATACTTACCCATTGTAACGCCGGAGCTCTCGCAACATGTGATTATGGAACCGCCCTGGGTGTAATCAGGGCTGCTCATGAAGCAGGCAAAAATATAGATGTTTATGCGGATGAGACAAGACCATATTTGCAAGGAGCAAGACTCACAGCATGGGAGCTGATGCAGGAGGGAATACCTGTAACGCTGATTTGCGACAATATGGCTGGTCATTTTATGAAATCCGGAAAGATAAACTGCGTTATTGTGGGAGCAGACAGAATTGCTCTAAACGGCGACACAGCAAACAAAATCGGTACATATTCTGTTGCAGTGCTTGCGCATGAAAACAAAATACCATTTTATGTTGCGGCGCCGTTATCTACAATTGACTTTAGCATTGAGTCAGGAGAAAGTATACCGATTGAAGAAAGGAAAGCTTTGGAAGTTACTCAGATCATGGGAGTGCAAATAGCTCCTCATGGGGTAAAAGTAGCGAATCCTTCATTTGATGTGACTCCCAACAGATATATCACGGCTATAATAACCGAAAAAGGAATAGTCTATCCGCCTTTTGCCGAAAACATCAAAAAGTTGAAATTATAACAATTGCGCCCATTAAATAGCAAAAAGACCTGTTATCAGGTCTTTTTGCTATCAAAGATATTTATTGATTTCTCTAGAATTGTTGCCGCTTCAGCCCTTGTTAAAAGGTTAAAAGGACCAAACGTCTTATTCGAGTATCCATTTACTATTCCCAAATCAACTGCCGTCATTATATCTGATCTGGACCATTGGGGTATGGTTTTTTCATCAATAAAGTTCAGTTTAATTGTCTTCTTAAGCTTAAATCCAAAGGATCTGACAACCATTGATACCATTTCATTTCTTGTCACCTTTTGATCAGGCTTGAAGGACTTATCATCATATCCTTTAATTATTCCCATTTCTACAGCTTTCTGAATGTATCCGTAAGCCCACGCAGGCAGTTTGTTGTTATCTTTAAAACTGTACTTCTTTACATTTAAAGGTTTTAATGATAAAGCTTTAATTAGTATTACTGCGGCTTCCGCTCGGGTAATTTCGAGCTGAGGCTTCATACTGCCGTCCGGATAACCTGATAATATTCCTCTATCAAAAAGCATCATTAAACTTTTTTGAGCCCAATGGCCATCTATATCCTTAAACGCAGGACTTGCCGGCTTGTTAGTCACATTTTGAATTAAGGCTGAAGGAGTTGCAGTTGGCGTAGCGCTGGTGGCGGCAGGAGTAACTGTCGCTCCAGGATTTTGTGAAGCATCATTCTGAGATTTCACCGCTACTACCGCTGGGTTTGCAATAATGGTTTTTTCAGTAGGTTGAATTGAAGGAGCCGGAGTTTGAGAAACAACCATACTGTTTAATGCCGTATTAGTAGGAGTTCTGTAGGTAAAATCCTTATCATTTATCTTATCGATTAATGCGTCTCCAATGGCAGAATAATCCGTGGAGTTGTCTTTGCCAGCTAAGTAAAGGCACCTCAGATTTTCCAATTTCTTAAGGTAACTATAATCTTTAACACAATTGTTATCAAGCTGTAGGACCTCCAGGCTAGTAAGATCAATTAAGCCCTGAATTTCTGATATTCTGTTATTGCTAAGATACAGCTGAGTCAAATTGCTATAGCCGCTAAGATAACTTAATGGATTTATATCGTCAATATAATTATATTGCAGGTTCAACGTTTCTAGATCTGTCAGATTTCTCAATGGGTAAATGCTTTTAATGCGATTATTGTTTAGATATAATTTCTTTAGCTTATAAAGATAACCAATCGGAGTTATATCTTCAATGCGTTGATTATTAAGATAAAGCTCCTCCAGATTGCTAAAATACTGTAATCCCTGCAAACTTTCAATAGGCCCGCAATCTGATAAATCCTCATTACTTACATTTAATACTGACTTGCTGCTTACTTCTTCCAAATAGATAACTGTCCCAGGTTCCTTTTTCAGAATTTTCTCTCTGATAATTTTAGCTAAATTCTCATCGGGGAAAAAAATGGGCTTTTTATAATGCATTGGCGTCGGAGTTGGGTTTGATGTAGCATCTGATGGAATAACTATTGGTGTAGGACTGAAATTTGTTGTGGGCTTGGTTGTTGGAGTAGGTGATTGAGTAGTCGGAGCTGGAGTAATTGAGTTAGTTGGTAATGGAGATGTAGGAATAATAGTACAAGTAGAAGCAACGCTTGTTGGTGTAGGAGTGGCAGTAGCAGTAGCAGAAGGATTATAAGTTGTTGTTACTGATATGGGCGTAGGCGTAGCTAATGAAGTTGGAGTCGTGGTTGGTGTATGAGTTGTTTGAGGAGTATTTGTTACGCATTTTATTATATCTGTATCTTTAATGTTACTGTATTGAAGAATATCAATCTGTAAGTCGCAAGGGTTACCGCCTATGTAAACCGTTTCTAACCTGCCAAGAATTATACTAAACTTAGCTATATCCCAATATGTTATATTATTATTATTTAAAAATAAAATTTTTAACTGTATTAACCGAGATAAAACTGAAATATCACTTATTTTGTTATCTGTAAGGACTAACGTCTTTATGCTTCTTAAATTATATAAAAAAGATATATTTTCAATCTGATTATCGCTAAGATTGAGATACGTTAAGGAATTAAGAAAAGATAACGGAATTAGATCTGTTATTTTATTATCGCTTAGATCAAGAAATTGCAAATTTTCAAAATCTGCAAGAGATGAAATGTCAGATATGTTATTCCCAGACATTTCAAGATATTCCAATTTATCAAGACCTTTTAGATGAGAAATATCCTCAATATTATTTCCATTAAGGTAGAGATGGTCAAGTTCCGATAACAACTCTATACCACTCAAGTCAGTTATATGCCTATTATCAGCGTTTAACTCTTTAATATCCTGTAAATCTTTTAGTGATACTTTTTCGTCATCTGATTTATTCAACTTCTCTCTGATAGCCTTATCGAGATTTACATCTTTAAATCTTATATTCTCATTGTCAATAGGCTGATTCTCATCTAGTTCCGTAGATTGCGCATAGGAGCTTGTCCCAAAGCTCGCTCCGAAGCGTAGCAAACCAAAGCCTTCAAAATTGGAAACAATAATAAAGGCTAACAAAACGCAAATAACCTTTTTAAAATTGATCATATTCTATTCCCCACAGTACATAAAATTTTATATAAATTAAAAATTATATTCTCTATATATAAGGATTGATCTTTTACATTTATTTATCGTATTTAATGTATTTACTTTTAAATTTAAACATTATATAATTTTATAATACATGAAAACTAATTTTTGTTCAAGATAAAGACATACACTTTTTTACAGCAATTATTTTAGGCGTTTCAAAAAACTCCTTGTTCAAGTTCTATACACCAAAAAACATCATATAAAGTTTTTGAAGCGCCCATTCGACAAATTATCTTTTTGATACTGTCTTAATCATAATTCTTGACGTTGACGCCATCTTGGACCAAATCCATTAAATCTCTATCAGAGTTTATACTTTTTGCAATTCTTTCCCACTCACTTTTCTTCTTATCCAGATGTTTCAGCATATCTCTCATAATATCATCGATTGACTCCAACCAATTCCCTGATAAAGGATGCCTGTAATGCAAAGTCATCTTACCTGTCGCTCCAGGCATATAATCAACTTCAATTTCAGTGTTTCCAATCCGACAAATTGTCATATCTCTTCCCTCCAGAATATTTATATGTATTAAAAGTGATTAATCTTTTACACTATATATTTTGCAATATAAAAATAATTTTAAAGCGACCTTATCCTTATAATAAACAAAACACCTTAGACATCAAATTACCAACTTATATGCGGATCCAAAAGTGGCTCTTTTCTAAGTTAATAATCTTAGGAATGATTGAAAAATTACTTCCGATTCTGAGCGTGTGTTCACGAGTTAAGTAAACATGAAAGCGAAGATTTTAGCGGAAGTTATTTTTTCAACATTCCTTAATGTTTAAAGTGTTTAATGTTTATAGATAAAAAGCACTATTAATCTTACATTTGACGGAGCAAAATAACGAACGCTTTAACGTTATTTTGCGATAGGCAAATGTAAAAGATTAATTGCTTTTTATATAGATAACTATATATTTTGCAATAAACATTTTACATTTGGTTATCTCTAATTTATAAGCAATAATTAAGCCTGTAAATCTCCTATAGCCTTTTTAATTAACGCTTCATCGTCAATTACGCATTGAATAACCTCTCCGATTGCTTTTGGCAGAACAAAGTTTAACTTGTTGTCCTTTACCTTTTTATCAAAGAACATTCTATTGTATACTTCATCAATATCTATTCCTTCTAGCGAAACAGGCAGACCAATCTTTTTGAGGGTGTCTACTACCCTTGAAACGTCCGATTCTCCAATCATGTCAAGGTATTTTGCCATTTTTAAAGCCGCTACCATTCCAAGAGAAACGCATTCGCCGTGGAGGTATTTAAATTCATATACACTTTCAATAGCATGACCTATTGTATGGCCGAAATTCAATATTGCTCTTAAATCGCTCTCTTTTTCATCCTGTTCAACAACAGAACCTTTTATTGAACAGTTGACCTTTGCGAGATATTGAAGAGCGTCTTCGTCGAAATTAAAAATCTTGCTGACATTGTAATCTATAAAATCATAGAATTCAGGGTCTCTTATAATTCCATGTTTCACAATTTCAGCCATCCCGGCCTTCATTTCTCTTACCGGTAAGGTTTTTAACGTATTAACATTTAAATAAACAAACTTTGGTTGATAAAACGCTCCAATTATATTTTTCTTTCCTTCAAAGTCAACGCCGACTTTTCCTCCAACGCTGCTGTCAGCCTGCGCAAGCAGTGAGGTAGGTATCTGAATGAAATTTATACCTCTAAGGTAAGTAGCGGCGACAAAACCCGTAATGTCGCCTACTACACCTCCTCCAAGCGCTAAAAGCATGGAGTTTCTGTCAAATTTCAAATCAATCAGAAACTTGTATATATCTTTGATAGTATCGAGATTTTTGCTCTTTTCCCCAGCTTCAATGACATATTTATGCGCTGTGTATCCATTGGCTTCTAAAGCGTCAATGCATTCTTTACCCTGAGCCTTATCGACGTTTGAGTCGGTTATAAGAGCCATTTTCCCTGTAATTTTGGATACAGCTATACTTTTTGCCAATCCGCTGTAATCTGTAGTTATATAGATAGGGTAACTTCTTTCCCCTAAATTAATATTTATTTTAACCAATTTAACCACCTTCCACTCATAAATATTTTTAAGAATGAGTAAGGATAATAATATAGTTATCGAACTGTAAAGTTTTATATAAGTTCGCTTTGAAATGCCCTTTTTGGCTATTGCGCGCAATAAATAAAACTAATTTTACTGTTTGATATATATATAAAAAGCAATTAATCTTTTACATTTGCCTATCACAAAATAACGTTAAAGCGTTCGTTATTTTGCTCCGTCAAATGTAAGATTAATAGTGCTTTTTATATATATAATTTAGATACAGAAATCAAAATTTGTCTATACTATCCAACTATACCGGAACATCTTTTACAAAGAGTAGGATGGTTTTCATTCTTGCCAACGCTAACGCTCTGCATCCAGCATCTTTCACACTTTTCACCTTCTGCAGGTTCAACTGAAACCAAAATCCCCTCAAGATATTCACCTTTAAGCGCATTTGCGGGCGCTTCTTCTATCTTCTTAAGTTCAAAGCCAGAGGTTATAAATATGGTTGACATCTGTCCCTCAATAGCTTTGATAAAATCATAAGTCTTAGCATCCGCGTATACTACAACCTTAGCATTTAAGGACATACCGATTACTTTTTCCGCCCTCGCAATCTCAAGCGCTTTTGATACATCTGAACGCAGATTTAAAATCACATTCCATTTTTCATCAAGCTTACTATCAAGATATTTTTCATTAAGCGTCGGCCAGTTGTTGAGTTGAACACTTTCTGCGTCATCAGAAGCCCTGTGAGGCAAATACTGCCATATTTCTTCTGATGTAAAGGCAAGAACAGGAGTCAACATTCTAACTAAAGAATCCAGAATTTCATACATCACGCTCTGAGCTGCCTTTCTTTCCTTAGAGTCAGGCTTTGATGTATATAATCTGTCCTTTATTACATCAAGATAAAAATTGCTCATATCAACGACACAGAAGTTATGAATAGCATGGAACATCAAATGGAACTCGTAGCTTTGATACGCTTCATTAACCTTCTTAATTAGCTGCGTAAGCTTCATTAAAGCCCACCTATCAAGCTCTTCCAACTGCTCATAAGCTACCATGTCCTTGTCAGGATTGAAGTCAAATATATTACCCAATATATATCTGCCTGTATTTCTTATCTTCCTGTATACTTCAGACAACTGCTTTAATAAGTCTTTTGATATTCTTATATCTGTCTTATAATCGGATGAAGCTACCCAGAGCCTTAAAATATCCGCGCCGTACTCTTTTATAACATCTTCTGGATCAATACCGTTGCCCAATGACTTTGACATTTTTCTTCCCTGTCCATCAACAACATAGCCATGTGTTAAGACAGTTTTATAAGGAGCTTCTCCCCTTGTAGCAACAGAAGTAAGGAGCGATGACTGAAACCATCCTCTGTGCTGATCGCTTCCTTCAAGATACATATCAGCAGGCCATTTGAGGTTTTCTCTAGTTTCAAGCACTGCTGCATGACTTGAACCCGAGTCAAACCAAACATCCATTATATCATTTTCCTTGTTGAAATCACCGCATCCGCATTGGCATTTCGTTCCCTTAGGCAATATATCCTTAGCGTCATATTCATACCATGCGTCCGAACCTTTTTCCTTAAACAACGCAGCCACAGCGCTGATTGAAGCATCGTTTATAAGTTCTTTCCCACAATCCTTACAATAGAAGATAGGTATAGGAACTCCCCATATTCTTTGTCTTGATATACACCAATCTCCTCTATCTCTAACCATGTTGGTTATTCTTTCTTCTCCCCACTCAGGAATCCATCTTACATCATTAATTTTTTCAAGCGCTTCTTTTCTGAAGCCTTCCACAGACGCAAACCACTGCTCTGTAGCTCTGAATATTATAGGATCTTTACATCTCCAGCAGTGTGGATATTGATGAATGACTTTTTCCGACGTCAGAAGGGCTCCTATGCTCTTTAACTCTTCAATAATAGCCGCATTTGACTTTTCATAATATAGACCTTTGAATTTGCCTGCTTCATCTGTGAGAAAACCTTTGTCATTTACAGGAACAATTACCGGAATCTTATACTTCTGACATACTTGGAAGTCTTCAGCTCCATGGCCCGGCGCTGTATGAACGCACCCGGTTCCTGCTTCAAGTGTTACATGGTCTCCTAAAATAACGACTGAGTTTCTGTCAAGGAAAGGATGAGCGCATTCAATGCCTTCAAGGTCGCTTCCTTTAAACCTTGCAGCAATTTCGTAGCTTTCAATGCCGGCAGCTTTCATTACAGCTTCAACCAGTTCAACAGCCAATACATAATACTCATCTCCAACCTTGACCAAACCATATTCAAAATCGCCATTGAGGCAAATTGCCAGGTTTCCCGGAAGGGTCCATGTTGTTGTTGTCCATATGACAAAATAAACGTTCTTGATACTTCCTATTGCGCCCGCTATTATGCCCTTATCAATCTTTACAGGGAATTTAACATAAATAGACACTGTTGTATCTTCAGCATATTCAATTTCTGCTTCTGCTAAAGCAGTTTCACAATCCGGACACCAATAAACAGGTCTTAACCCCTTATAGATATATCCTTTTTTAGCCATATCTCCGAAAACTTCAATCTGTTTGGCTTCAAACTCAGGATTTAAAGTAACATAAGGATTTTCCCAATCCGCTCTGACACCCAGCCTTTTAAAAGCGTTTCTCTGTAAATCCAGATATTTTAGGGCAAAGCCTCTGCACGCCTGCCTGAACTTTACCGGTCCAACCTCGTGTCTTCTTAGACCCAATTCCTTAATAGCTCTTTGTTCAATCGGAAGACCATGCGTATCCCAACCTGGCACATATGGAGTCTCATACCCTGACATACTATAATATTTCACAACGATATCCTTTAGAATCTTATTTAAAGATGTGCCAAGATGAATTCCGCCATTTGCGTATGGAGGTCCATCGTGTAAAATAAACTTTGGCTTTCCTGCGTTCTTCTTTAATTGCTTATTATAAATGTCCATTTCTTCCCATTTTTTAAGTGTATCGGGCTCTTTCTGAGGAAGACTAGCTCTCATTGGAAAGCCTGTTTGCGGTAAATTAAGAGTTTTTCCATAATCAACTGACATTTTTTATGCCTCCTATATTTCAATAATTAAGAAATGAGTAAATTCCATTCCTTTTTAATTTTCATTTGATTAGGGAGTTTCAAAAAATTCCTTGTTCAAGTTTTGTATGATAAAAACCCATTATATCAAGTTTTTGAAACTCCCAGTTGACCAGTTTATTTTTTGATACTATATAAAAAGCAATTAATCTTTTACATTTGCCTATCACAAAATAACGTTAAAGCGTTCGTTATTTTGCTCCGTCAAATATAAGATTAATAGTGCTTTTTATATAATATAACTTACTTCCCGGGCATTATAAAAGCCCTCTCAATCCAAACAAGGGACGAGAGGGCATATGCTCACGCGGTTCCACCCAAATTATTATTATATCTCATAATATAATAATCACTTGATTATATAACGGTTTTTGCCGGCATTCCTTACTCTAAAAATATTGTTTTAATAATGTTGTTGAATATCACAATTTATTTCGGGATGCAACTCATGGATGATTTTCAAAAGTTAACCCTGCAGACTCCCACCAATCTCTGCTCTCTTTGAAGGTATAGCCTTTTACTCTTTCCACTCAAAGTCTTTTATAAGTATTTTTTTGTATTATACCTCTTATTATTGCAGTATGTCAAGAAATTTTAGCATTCCCTAACTTATTTCTTCTTCATGATCTACAGTCTGTTTCAACATTTCCATTTGCGATAAAAGCAAGGTCTCAACTTTAGTCTTATAGATATTCAACTTTTTTCTTGTCTCTTCATACTCATACCTGATCTTAATAACCTGCTCGTTAGCGCCGTCTATGAGCTTTTGCGCCTTTAATTCCGCTTCCTTGTAAATATTTTCTGCCTTTCCATACGCGTTTTTCTTAATCTCTTCTCCAGTCTGTTGAGCTATAAGCAAAGTACTTTGCAAGGAATCTTCAATATTCTTATAATGCTGCATGCCTTCATTCAAAACATTAAGTTTGTCTTTTAATTCAATATTTTCATGTATAAGATTGCTGTAATCCTCAATAATCTTATCTATCGCTTCATCCACCGCAATTTCATTATAGCCTCTTACCAGGCTTTTTCCAAAGGAAATATTTTTCAGTTCATTTGGAGTATAATTCATTTATCCATACCTCCTTATACATACTTTTGCAGTGTAATACTCAACCTTCCTTTTTTAGTAACAGTTCCAACCTTTTCAAGAATCAACCTTCCCTTTCCTCTTATTGAGATTGTATCACCTTCTTTGACCTGTTTTGTGAGGCTGGTTGTCTTCTCCCAGTTCAAACTTACCCTGTCAGATTGTATATATTCGGTAATCTTACTTCTGGAAATGCCATACCCGACGCTAGCAATACAGTCAAGCCTCAATGAAGCTACAGTCGCGCTTATTTCTTTGAACTTAGGACCTTGCGCCTGAACTTCACCAATATCAGCCAGATCAACCTCAACGCTTGACCTGCCTACTTTTAAAAGATTGAAGCTTAAAAATTCTGCAATATCACTCATTACCATTACACTGCAAATGTCTTCTTCCAATAAAATATCCCCAATTTTCTCGCGTTTAATACCTAATCCTAATAAGGAACCCAAAAAATCGCGATGAGTAAGAGAATCCCTGCTTTTAGTCTTTATTTGCAATATTTTTATAGGATATTCAAAGTAGTGAAAATCTGATACAGCCATGCCTTGCGGGCAGAAAACAGCAATTTCCCGTTCCGCCCCCGGATAGCCCCCGTAGAAGGTACAATTGACTTCTGAATTGTCTCCGATTGACTTTCTGATTATATTAGCCTGATATGGGTCTAAAAAATCAGAGTGAGTGACACATCTTGAATTTTTGGACTTCAAGGCTTTATCTAAAAGCCTTGAAACAAAAATCTTATCATCTATTTTATTTATTCTTTTTATTATTTCGTCTCTATTAATCATATTTATATTGATGAAAACGTAGGAGGTACCTTGAATATGTTAGAAATAACCGCTGATACAAACCAAATTAAGACAATAGCAATAATAGGGGAAATATCAAACATAGCATTCTTTCCCCATGCTGTTCTTTCAATTACAGTTTTAATAGGTACCAACACCGGCTCTGTAACCTGTCGTAGTATATTAATAAATTGATTTTCTTTCTGAATTGGCAAAAATGACAAAAGCGCTCTTAATATAACAGCATACTTAATAATCTGAAGAACAATTACTATTGCCAACCCTAGAACATAAAATACTTGCATCTGAAGCCTCCATTATTTTGCCCAGGGAAACACACCTTTGTTTCTCAGTTCTTCCTTAAAATCAGCCATTATATCAACGTTGTTCGGAGCAATAATGAAAATACCGTTTGATACTCTCTGAATGCTTCCGTCGAGAGCGTAAACTGCTCCGCTTAGGAAATCAACGACTCTGCGCGCGCTTTCCTTTTCAAGACCTTCGAGATTTATTACGATAGGCTTTTTGTTTTTGAGATGATCCGCAATACTCTGAGCGTCTTCAAAGTTTTCAGGTTGCATTACCACAAGTTTGTACTGAGATGCAGAATGGATGTTTACAACCTTGTTCTGCTGTTGCTTTTTAATGCTCGAATTAATAAACTGCGGCTGATGTAGCTCTTCATGCTCTTTCTCAGTTTCTTTTTCATCCAAAATCTCTTCGTCTTCCTCTTCAGCTTCCCAACCAACAAAGTTGAGAACCTTGTTAAATAATTTAGCCATAGTATTTCCTCCTGTTTTATCCTTAGTAAATATTACCTTTTATCTCTTACCAAATATAGCAGTTCCGATCCGAACAATATTTGCGCCCTCTTCAATAGCAATTTCAAAATCGTTACTCATACCCATTGATAAAAGCTCCATATCTATATTATCAATATTTTCCTCTCTTATGTCAATAAATATTTTATTTAATTCCCTAAAAACAGATCTTAAGACATCCTCATTTTGAGTATAAGGCGCTATAGTCATAAGACCTTTTACCCGTATTGAATTGAACTTGCTTAATGCTCTGACAAAATCCTTAACCTCATGAGCGCAAAGCCCGAACTTGCTCTCCTCCATTGCAACGTTTACCTGAACAAGTATATCAACAACTCTGCCTGACTTATGAGCCTTTTTATCGATTTCTTCCGCAAGCTCCATCCTGTCTACGGAATGAATAAGATTTACTTTGTCAATAATATATTTTACTTTATTTGTCTGTAAATGTCCAATTAAATCCCACTTACACTCTCTGTTAATATTATCGTACTTTTCACATATTTCCTGAACCCTATTTTCGCCTAAAACATTCAAACCTTCATCAATTGCGCGGTTTATTTTTTCTAGGCCAACGGTTTTAGTGACAGCAACAATACTGATATCCTGTGGATCTCTTCCAGATCTCAAAGCTGCCGACTTAACCCGCTCTCTGATATTAGCAATGTTTGCGCCTATATAAGCCAATTCTTCGGTCATTTAATTATCAACTGCCCTTCCTCAATATTACTTGGGTTTATAACATACGTGTCATAAAGAGTAACTTGCTTATCTACATTTTTATCAACGCTCTTTATAATTGCAAATTCACCGTTTCTGCCTACAATCTCAACATTTCTTATCCGAGCGTCATTTGCTTTTACAAGAACAATTTTTCCTTTTGTTCCTTCCCCATTTATATCAAAAAGACTTTTGTATGAAACTTGTAGCCCATCGAATGAATTTTTTATTAAATCAATATTTATTTTTCTTAAGTATGTAGTATCACTCATCACTTTATCAGTTTTGAAAACTACAATGTTTTTGCTTCCTGCTTCGTCCATGATTTTGACAGGAGTTGCGTTAATCATCTTATTGATGTCGTTAATTCTTATATTCACACTTTTCCCTGTTTTTAAAGAAGTTGACGCATTTTTATCCATAACAACCGCTATATAGATATAAATTCCCTTTATAATCTTTGCGAATGGCTTATTAACTTCAACACTCTTTAGGTTTGTTATGGATTTAATGTCTTTCTTACCTATCTCTTCTAAAAACGATGCCTTTAGAGCATTAATTCTACTTGGATTTAATGCGTTTTCATACCCATCAATATTGAAGGATATTATTCCTGGCGCGCTTGAAGTAATCCCCTTTGTGCTTGCGTCAATCTGCGCCTTTAGGCTATCTCTCTGCAGTTTCAATGCGTTAATCTGGCTGTCGGAAGTACCAAGACCGCTTAGAATTTCAGCTTTCTTTTGAATAATGGCGTCTATATCAGCTTTTATGCTGTTTAGTTTTTCAGGATCATTTGAATCACTAGCCATCGCAAGGTATGAAATCTTTTCGGATATATTGTTATCAAGTTTTATCAAATCCTGTGAAAACAGACCCTGGTTCTCGCTTTTCTTCTTTCCCTTATCAAGAATAGCAAGGTCAAGCTTCCTTAATTCTTCCAATACTTTGGTTGAGTTATCACTCAAAACGGTAGCTATTTTGTAATTAGAAGCCAGTTTTTCTCCTTCATTAACCTCGGGGATATATTTACCCTCAAAGGGAGATTCTATTACCTCTTCGTCCCTCATAATGTATCCTTCAAGGTTAATTGAATCCTCAATAGATCCTGATCTTATTATGTCTGTTGTAATATCTTTGCCATATATCCAATGAAACAATGAAGGAATATACATAAGCAAGAACAAAACAAGCATTAAAGCGCCTAATTTTATACCCTTTTTTTTATTCTCTTCCTTCATTTTTTATCCTCCGTAGAATGATATTATATTTTCACAATTCCCATTTCAAGCAGCTTTTG
This sequence comes from Bacillota bacterium, assembly GCA_030705945.1. Taxonomy (GTDB): domain Bacteria; phylum Bacillota; class Clostridia; order Acetivibrionales; family DSM-2933; genus Pseudobacteroides. The sequence continues at coordinate 5,628 of JAUZPS010000024.1, read as the reverse complement.
AACTGATATTATTACGCCCAATTTAACGTGTTCATATACAAGTCCGCCCTGCATATAGGCTATATACGGCTCTTTTATAGGCGCGTCGGCGCTTAATTCAATTGACGCTCCTTGTATAAATGTGCCTGCAGCCATAATGACCTGAGATTCATACCCGGGCATATCCCACGGCTGCGGAGTTACATAGGAGTCTACAGGCGATCCCTTCTGAATACCCTGACAAAACGCTATGAGGCTGTCCGCGTTATTAAACCTTATAGCTTGAATTATGTCTCCTCTTTTTTCTTCAGGTTCGGGTGAAGTTTCCATACCAATCCTTCTCATAATTTCAGCGCAGAAAACTGCCCCTTTAAGGCTCTCGGCTACTACATGGGGAGCTTGAAACAAGCCTTGGAACAAAAGCCTGTTATGACCGAGAGTAGAACCTACTTTCTTTCCAAGCCCCGGACTTGTAAGCCTGTATGCCGCTTTTCTGACATATTCTTCTTTGCCCGCAATATAACCTCCTGTAGGCGCCAATCCACCTCCAGGGTTCTTAATAAGGGAGCCAGCTACAATATCGGCTCCAATCTCGGTAGGTTCTCTTTCTTCTACAAATTCACCATAGCAGTTATCAACTAATATAATTATATCATTCTTTATGTCCTTTATGAAACTTATTACTTTTTCCATCTGATCAAGTTTTATTGAAGGCCTCCAACAGTAACCCCTGGACCTTTGAATAAGTATCATTTTTGTTTTATCTGAAATAGCTTGCTTTATGCCTTCTTTATTTATATCACCTTCTGGAAGCAAATCAACCTGGTTGTATAAAATTCCAAACTCTTTGAGGGAGCCTCCGCCTTCTCCTCTAATACCAATAACTTCTTCCAAGGTGTCATATGGTTTGCCTGTTACGCAAATTAATTCATCCCCCGGTCTTAAGTTTCCAAACATGCTTACAGCAAGAGCCTGGGTCCCTGATACAATATTATGTCTGACCATAGCGTCTTCTGCTTTAAAAATGCTTGCATAAACCAAATCTAGAACCTCCCGGCCCCTGTCATCATATCCATAACCTGTAGTTCCCCCAAAATGCGAATCGCTCACCTTATGTTCCTGCATTGCCTTTATGACCTTCAATTGATTGTACTCTTTAATGGAATCAATTGACTTAAATACTCTTTCTATTTCCTTTTCAGCCATATTTGAAATTCTTATAACGCTTTCGTCTATTCCAAATTCGCTCTTTAAAAACGCTTCTGATTTAAAACTCATTTTTCCCTCTCTCTTTCATCTTTTGCTCTTATAAGCTTAGGTATAAATATTTTAGTAATTTCACGAATTACATTAGCTTTTCCTATTAATTTTATACAAGAGCCAAGTCAATTTCAACCTTTATATAACTATTTTCTTAAAGTTTGTTTTTTGATAGATATTTTGCAATAAACATTTAACATCCATTTTTTATATTGCAAAATATATACCTTGATTCATAAGTCGCGAAAAGTTAAGCTTTGATAGTAAAATGCAGACGTATTAACTGCATTTTTATGATATAATGAGTTTTCATCATATAAAACTTGAACAAGGAATTTTTTGAAACACCCTAAAACCGTTCGTTATTTTGCTCTGTCAAATGTAAGATTAAAAATGTTTTTAATATTGAAAGGTGATCAAATTGATTTTAAATTATACTGTAAAAAAAGAAGATGAAGGCAAACTTCTTAAATTTATTCTGAAAAATAAAATGAGTCTTTCCGAAAGGCTTATTAAGAGACTTAAGCTTAGCGAAAAGATACTTGTTAATGATTGTCCGAAATTTGTTAACCATGTTGTATCGTCCGGTGAAGTTGTCGAAGTTAATATCGATTTTGAAGAAACCGCTGAGGATATCATACCGGAGGATATAAATCTTGATATTATCTACGAAGATCATTGTTTTATCGCTATAAACAAACAGCCTGGAATTGTTGTTCACCCTACCTTCAGTCATCCTTCAGGAACAATAGCGAACGCAGTCATGCTGCATTATCTTAAAAATGGAGAAACTAAAAAAATCCGCCCAGTAAGTAGATTAGACAGGGATACTTCAGGTGTGATTGTCTTTGCTAAAAATGAATTTGTTCAGGCTTCATTAATAAAGCAAATGAAAGAAAACACCTATACCAAAGAATATATCGGAGTTGTAAATGGAATACTTGACACCCCAACAGGCTCTATAAATTTACCAATAGCCCGTAAACCTGACAGTATAATGTTAAGGCATATTTCAGAGGATGGGTATGAATCTGTAACTCATTATAATGTTATTGAATATTTAAACAATGCGACCTTATTAAGATTCCGTTTAGAAACAGGAAGAACTCACCAGATAAGAGTTCATTGCCAGGCTATCGGCCATCCCCTAATTGGAGATACATTATACTCTGATATTAAAACTGATTTAATTAATAGACAAGCTCTTCATTCAATCGAAACCACATTTTCACATCCCATAGATAAATCCCTTGTGAATTTAAAGACTGAAATTCCCAACGATATAGTCAATCTAATTAACGCTCTCAGGAAATAAGTAAAAAGCTGATTAAAAGTTCAATCAGCTAGCCATCCTTTAAATAGCTATGTATATAAAAAGCACTATTAATCTTACATTTGACGGAGCAAAATAACGAACGCTTTAACGTTATTTTGCGATAGGCAAATGTAAAAGATTAATTGCTTTTTATGTAGTAGGAAGTTTTATCTATACCCATTCCTAGTCTGTCGCTCAGATTAAGAAATATAAATTTCATTTGGCTTTAATGGTATGAGCGCAATTCCATTTTTCATCCAATAATCACCTGTATTGGTATCTTTGAAGGTTTTTCAATTTAAGGTAGTATGAAACGCCATAACTTTCACGCTGATATTACATGTTATGGATATATCAAATTATGTCTTTACATATTTTAACATTAATGTTATTATATACTTACTCAAACAAAAGATAAGGTGGAGACGTAAAATGGAAGTACTAAAAGAACGTTACTCAATAACAGAATTAAGTGAATACCTCAATGTTACAGACCATACACTAAGATATTATGAAAAAGAATTTGGCCTGATTGTCCCAAAAGACGAACGTGGAAGAAGATATTACAGGACTGAACTTGCAAACATTATGTACCAAATAAAATCAATGCGTGATGAAGGCCTTGAGATTAAGGCAATCCGCAAAATATTACAATCTGAAAATATAATTCAGGACCCTGCAGTTGCTACAAATGAAACTTCTTTAACTGTTCCATATACTAATAATGAAAACGCCTATACTGAATTAAAAAATATTTTTCTGACTCTCAAGGATGAGATTGCCTGCAGTGTTACTGCAGAAGTTGCTTCAACTAAAGAGCACATCAGCAAAGAATTAACAAAAAACAAATTAGAACTTGGAGCTTGCATAGAAAACAATATGCGTAAAATGGAATCGAAATTGGACAAGCATTTTCAAGATGTTGATGATTGTCTATCCAAATGGAGAAAAAAGAACCGTTCAGGTATATTTAAAAAAATTATCGGTAAAGCTTTCCAAAGAAAAGCGCTTTAGCCAATATCAAAAAACAACTTGACAACTAGTCATTTCAAAAACTTGATATATTGGGTTTCATCATACAAAACTCCAACAAGGAGTTTTGTGAAACGCCCTTATCTAAAGCAAAATTCTTTTAAATAGTTTTTTATTAAGGTTTATCAATTAATAATTATTTAATATACAACATACTGGAAAGTTGTATATTAAACTTCATCTGAATGAATTCACCAAGCTTATCATCATAAATATACAGTATCCTGGAATCCTTCATTGACGACGAAGGATCTTTATCAACTGCATCTATAAAGTAGAAAGAATCCTTTGCTTTTAAAATATTATTAATTTTTATATTATCTTTGAGAAATACCTTATTTTCGTCATGGAATTTATATAATTGGTAGGTTCCAGTGTCCTTATTAAGCCCGCTTACAAGAATATTATCATCAAATGTTTCCCAGTAATCAAAATCGAAGTTTCCTAATTGTTCTTTTAATTCAGATGTGAAGGAGTATATCTTATTTCTTTGGGTAGTACTTTCAAAACCAGCAAAAATTAAACTTCCTCCGATACAGGTCCATTTTTTTGTTTCAAGATCTACAACAAGATTTGACAATGTTGAGCCGTTGAATAGAAGCATTGTGCTCCTTTCAGCTCCGGTTAATCTGCTTCTGTCCCTAACATCAATAAATGTATTTGCGGCAACGGATATTGTATTGTTTATTTTTAAAATATCAACCGTTTTATTTATATTTATACCGTTATAGGAATATAAAACCTTATCCGATGTTTCGGAATCTATTCCAAGCATTAAGAGTTTATCATTATCAAGTCTGAATTCATTGGGTAAAAACTTCTGAACTAACTTTTTATAACCTAAGTTTATAGTAACATAATTGACATTGCCTATTAATTCTGCGTCTGATGTTGAAACAAATGGCAATTCAATAACTCCGCCCTTATTATCTGCCATATTTTCAGGTTTATTTATAGCTTTGTAATCATCATCATAATAGTATGTATAAGCATTCATTCCAATATATAGTTTGTTTTTAAACACATTTATAAGATTAACGTTATACTGAACCTTAGCCCCAATATCCTGAAAAACCACCTTATTCAGAACCTTATTATCAATAAGACTTAACTGTCCATTTATTGCGGCAAATAACCTTCCCCCAAACATTACAACGTTTTTCACATCAACATCCGCGTTGTCCAGAACAACTTTAAAGCTTTCAGCAGTTTTACTCAGGCCATCAAAAACTACAAGAGGTTTTTTGGTTCCTTCCTGCTCGCTGCCGCTTATATATACATAATTATTGTCGGACAAAAAATTTCCAATTATGTATCCTTCTTTTAAAACCGTTGGTTCCCAAGATGATTTGTCAAATGCAACAACAGCATAATTTCTGTTGTTGTCATATTTACTGATCACCAGTTTATCCTTAAAAATAAACCTTTTACCAACAAAGAAATTATCTCTTATCACATAAAATGCTTGACCATCAAACCTGCATAATTTATCAAACTGGTTTAATCTATCATAGCCCAATATAATAAGGTTATCATTGTACTCAAAGGTATCCTTTATTTCAAAATTATCTAACAATAGCAAAAAATCAGTACTTCTAAGCAAATATAAACCTTTATTCTCTTTTCCTTTTTCAGCAAGTGTCATAAAGACCTGCCCTTTATATGTATACCAGTTTTGTATTTCCTTGTTTCCTAGAGATATGGTATTAATTTCGTCCCCGTTATAAATATATAAAGTTCCTTTATCATTTGTTTTCTCGTAAAATATTGCAGTACCTGTATCGAATTTACCAACCTTTGTGATATGAATAAGCTTTTGTTCCTGGTCCCATGTAACTGTCGCTCCCGAGCATTCTGACAAAAATCTCAGAGGAACAACAGTCCTTCCTTTAACTATACTTGGCGCAAGGGACAGCAGCTTGCTTTCACCATTTACCTCGGCATATATGCTCTTTATTTTGAGCGATATTGTGGTTGTATCGTTAGAAGCGGTAATTGTTTTAGTTGATTTATCCCATTCGACATCATATCCCAATTCCTCT